>NZ_CP049889.1:222500-522500 GCF_011299095.1 Jeotgalibaca porci
GAACATCCTCTTTATAAGCAACGATCAAAACCCGCATCCCTTGCTTATTCAATTTCGTACTAAGAGTAATCATATTTTGACGAAGCTCATCCGTTAATGGCATGACTTCTCCAGCTATTTCAACATGACTGCAGACTGTTAACATTTCTTCAGCCGCACCTTTCGTAATCATTAATTGACGTGAAGGTGTCTTTACCGCTACCGTCAAACGACGTCTAGAGAAATCAAAAGGAATTTCATCAATTTTTTCTGCAGGTTCAAAAGGTGTTTCACTGCGATTTTCCTCTACAAATTCAATTACAGCGTGATCCATAACGTTTTTCCAGCCCGTTTGGTAATAGGCATTCATATACGTTAAGGCTAAGACGTCTTCGCTTTCGTTACCCAGTGGGTCTAGGTGCTGCACTAACACCACTTTATCTTCCGTAATCGTTCCGGTTTTATCTGTACAAAGAACATCCATTGCACCTAAGTTTTGAATCGCATTCAATTCTTTAACGATTACTTTTTTACGTGACATTGTTATTGCACCTTTTGCAAGGTTACTTGTCACAATCATTGGCAACATTTCCGGAGTTAACCCTACCGCAATAGCAATCGAGAAGAAAAATGCCCCAGCCCAATCTCCTTTAGAAATACCGTTAACAAGGAAAACAATCGGCACCATTACGCCCATAAAACGTAAAAGAACTTTACTCACGTTTTTTACGCCACGATCAAAACTCGTCTCGCCACGAGAAGTCGTTGACTGGGAAGCGATATCTCCAAAAAAGGTAGACTGCCCTGTCTTTAACACCAATGCTTTTCCTTGACCACTAAGAACATCAGTCCCCATAAAGGCTAAATTTTCGAAATCCAGTGCCGTTACATTTTTCGGCTCTTCTCCTTCACTTTCATTCGCTACATATTTTTCTACAGGTAACGATTCGCCTGTTAACGAAGATTGGTTAACGAATAAATCCTTCGTCCAGAGTAAACGTGCATCGGCTGGAATCATGTCCCCCGTTGAAAGATTAACAATATCCCCTGGTACAACTTCATCGATCGGAATCTCTTTTGTTATTCCTTCTCGTGTAACAGAGCACGTCGTCTCAATTAATTCTTTTAACGCGAGGCTCGCTTTTTGAGAACGGTATTCTTGGAAAAAGTGCAGCCCTGCACTAAACAGAATCATTAATCCCATAATAATACTTGCATCGTAGTCTTTCGTAAATGCTGAAACTACCATTAAGAGTCCTAACACATAAATAAACGGATCATTAAAACCTTGTAAGAGTAAACGATACCAAGGCGTTGGCTTTTGTGTAGCCACTTCATTTAACCCGTATTTCTCCAAGCGTTTTTCAGCTTGAACGTGAGTCAAACCTTCTAGATTTGTACTCAGTTCTGCTAGTACCCCGTCATTTGATAGACGTCCTAGTCTAACCAATTCACTGTTTTTTGACTTTTTCTCTACATAAATATGTTTCTTTTTATTTGTCATTGCTATCGCTCCTTTTAAAGTGTGTCAGGTCATCATCCTGCTCTTCAGTACCTGCTTTATTATTATCCCTCTGATGTGGATTCATCCCAACCACCTCCTCGCACAATAGCCTTTAAAAACGAAAAAACCCTACTCCAATGAAGTAGGGCTTAACAAATAAATAGACGTAGCTATATATACTATCGTTTTGACCTCTTCGTCGAGTTTTAGCACTGCATGGCATAGGGGTTTCCCCCAGCTACATTAAGAATCCCCTTAATTCGAAGATTCCTGGTAACCCATTGGTGTCTTTGGACATTTCTGGGCAGTAGCGTATCTCACATGCAGACGCCTCACCTAACAAGGCTATTCAATTTTTTATCCTCAACTAGTATAGCGAACTTATTCAAATAGAGCAACCAATAAAGAGTAAACAAAAAAAGAAGCGCGTACCTTTTTTCAGTACACGCCTCTTTCCTTAGCTTATAAACGTTCGTTCAACTCTTTAGCAAGTTCTTCAAATCCTGGTTTACCCAGTAAAGCAAACATATTTTTCTTGTATGCTTCTACACCTGGTTGGTCAAACGGATTTACGCCATTCAAGTAACCAGAAATAGCTACTGCAATTTCAAAGAAATAAATCATATAGCCTAATGAGTAAGCATCCATCGCTGGAATAGTTAGCAACAAGTTCGGAACTTCGCCGTCTGTATGTGCCAACAACGTTCCTTGATACGCTTTTGTATTAACGAAGTCAATGTCTTTACCTTCCAAATACTTCAAGCCATCCAAATCTTCCGCTAATTCCGGAATCTGAATATTTTTACGTGGTTTGTCTACTTTAATGACTGTTTCGAAGATATTGCGTTGTCCGTCTTGGATATATTGACCCAATGAGTGCAAGTCAGTAGAGAAGTTCGCACTTGATGGGTAAATACCTTTATTATCTTTACCTTCTGATTCCCCGAATAATTGTTTCCACCATTCAGAGAAATATTGCATACCTGGCTCATAATTAATAAGCAATTCAGTAACTTTACCTTTACGGTATAGGATATTACGGATTACGGCATATTGATAAGCCTCATTTTTTGTTAGATCGGAAGTTGTATATTCTTTTTGAGCATCACGCGCACCTTGCATCATTGAATCGATATCTGCTCCACTAACAGCGATTGGCAATAGACCTACTGCTGTCAACACCGTGAAGCGTCCACCAATTTCATCCGGAATTACGAAAGTTTCGTATCCTTCTGTATCCGCTTCGTGCTTAGCAGCGCCACGTGCTTTATCAGTTGTTGAATAAATACGTTTACGTGCTTCTTCTTTACCGTATTTTTTAATCAACAATTCTTTGAATACACGGAAAGCGATAGCTGGTTCAGTCGTTGTACCTGATTTAGAAATCATGTTGACAGAAAAGTCGCGATCGCCGATTACTTCAATTAAGTCAGCTAAGTACGTAGAACTGATACTGTTTCCAGCAAAGAAGATTTGTGGTGTTTTACGAGCCGCGTCATCTTGCAAGTTATAGAATGTATGATTCAAGAAATCAATTGCAGCGCGTGCTCCAAGGTAAGAACCGCCAATACCGATTACAACCAGTACTTCTGAGTCTTCTTGAATTTTCTTAGCTGCAGCTTTAATACGTTTATACTCATCTTTATCGTATGTTTCAGGCCATTCAACCCAACCAGTAAAATCACTACCCGCGCCTGTACCTTCGCGAAGCGCTTTATCTACTGTGGTGACTTGGTCTTGTAAATACGTTAGTTCATGTTCATTAAAAAACGTTAATGCTTTAGTATAATCAAATTGAATATGTGCCATTCCAAACCCTCCATCTATTGTTCGTCCATTTTGAACCAAAGAATTTTATTAATTTACGGGGACAGTTCCATAATCATACGTATCTAATAAAGTAGTCAGTTCTTTAGAACGTCTCCAAGCCACGTCCTCAGTCCCAGCTAATAATACATTTGGATCTTCCGGTCGCTCTACTAAATCAAAAACAAATAACGAAACATTATTCGCATCTGCCTTTAAGTGCGCAAGATCCATAAGGCGAAAAGAGTCCGATTGTACATTAACAAATTTCAGCAGATGTTCCATGATGACACCCATCGGTAACTTGCCGCCGATTTCTGACTTTGCACTTAAAAATGAGATAGATTCTCCTCTATTATCGACAAGAAAATAAGTTTCTCCCTGGGCATTTGTTACCATGATAGTCCCTGCAACTACCCCTCTTTCAGCCATGACCAACCATCCCTCTTCCTAAAAAAGATATGTGTAAATATAATCATTCAAATTCTGCAATGCGGTTTTGCTCATCTTGTTGTGCTTCTTCTATCCATGTTGGCATAATATTACGCAGTGTTTCAAATCCTATTTGTGGAGTATAGCGTCGTCTTCTGTGTCTCTTTGGTTTGACATTAGACGGTATATCTAAAGTCTCCAAAGCACGCAACGATAAACTTATTTTTTTTGTGTATTCATCAATGTCAATAACCATTGCCTCAACTTCATCACCGATAGCGATAATTTCATCGAGATTGGTCACATAGCCATGCTGACATTCAGATATATGAATAAGGCCTTGTGTATGTTTATCTAAAGCAACAAATACACCATATGATTGAATTCCAGTTACTCTACTGGTAATGATATCTCCAATTTTGTATTCCATAAGTTGTTACTTCCCTTCTATTCACAAGCCATTATAGCATGGAAAGCACACTATTTGTTGATTTCCACAGTCATTCGCAAAGGACTATAGGATTTCAATTCCAGTAATAACCACGTCATCAACAGGTTTGTCATTTGCGCCTGTTTCAACTGCTTCAATCGCGTAAACAACGTCCATACCTGAACGTACTTGTCCAAATACTGTATGCCGATGATCCAACCATGGCGTTCCACCATTTTTGCCGTATTCTGCTACTACTTCTGCTGGCCAACCGCCTTTTTCCAATTGTGACAATACACTAGGCTCTACATCACGTTTAGTTACAATAAAGAATTGGCTTCCGTTTGTATTGGGACCAGCATTCGCCATCGATAATGCACCATGTAGGTTGAATGCATTCAAACTGAATTCATCTTCAAAAGAGTCAGCCCAAATACTTTGTCCACCCATACCTGTTCCAGTTGGGTCTCCCCCTTGAATCATAAAGTCTTCAATAACGCGATGGAAAATAACACCGTTATAATAACCTTTTTCAGCTAGCGCTAAGAAGTTCTCTACTGCTTTAGGTGCTACCTCCGGGAATAGACTGATATGGATATCACCCTTGTTTGTTTGCATAATAATGTTTTTTTCGTTTGTTGCTTTTTCTACTAATTGCGGAAATTCATTCATTACTTCTCCTCCTTTTTTTCTATTTTACCATTTAAGACCATTTGATTCTATAATCTTTGTTTTTTTGTTAGTAGCAAAGAAACGTTTCATGTTATCATTGAAGCATATTAAAAATAAGAATAAGGATACAGAGCCATGATAATATTTAATAATTTTCCATTAGTTTGTTCATTAACAGCGATTTTCTTTACGCAAGCGATTAAATTTCCTATCGCCTTGTTATTAAAAGATCGTAAAACATCTTTATCAATTGTGACGACCACAGGTGGTATGCCCAGCTCACATTCAGCGGGAGTAACAGCTTTGATTACCGCACTTATTCTAGAGTACGGGTATACATCCGGTTACGTAGCAATTGCCACAACGTTTGGCGTTATCGTCATGTTTGACTCAATGGGGGTAAGGCGTCAAAGCGGTGAACAAGGTATCGTGATTGAAGATATCTTGGAAGAAATAAAACTGCTTGCCCGTTTACATTCGAAAGATGGCATTAAAGTGGATCGAAAATTAATTATTCGTAAGTACTTGGGCCACAAGCCTTTAGAAGTATTTGTTGGTTTATTAACGGGAATATTCATTACTTTTGTAGTGAATATGATTTATATCCGTTTAGGTTTTCTGTAAGTTTAGTTGGAGGGGTAAGAGTGTTAGAAGAAAAAGATATTTATGACATTACAATTATTGGGGGCGGTCCTGCCGGTATGTTTACAGCGTTTTATGCCGGTTTGCGACAAGCAAAGGTAAAAATTATTGAAGCTCTTCCGCAAATTGGTGGTCAACCAGGAATGCTCTATGCGGAAAAAGTGATTTACGACATTCCGGCACTCCCTGCAATCACCGGTGGTCAACTGGTTGATAACTTGAATGAACAATTGAGTCGTTTTGATACGACAATTTGTTGCGGAGAAGAAGCTTTCGAGTTAGAGAAAAATGAAGATGGTATCTTCGAAATTCAAACCTCTAAGCAAACCCATTATTCAAAGGCAGTGATTATTTCTGCCGGTAACGGTGCTTTCCGCCCTCGGAAACTCGAGATAGATAATGCTGATTTGTACGAGAACTCAAATTTACATTATTTCGTAAATAATATCGAAAGTTTTCGTGATCGGACTGTCGCAATATGCGGAGGTGGAGATTCTGCGGTTGATTGGGCTCTGACGTTAGAACCAATCGCCAAGAAAGTAATTTTGATTCACCGACGCCCGCAATTTAGAGCACAGGAACACAGTACACATCTGTTAGCGAAGTCTTCAGTTGAAATAGTGACGCCTTACGTTCCAAAAACGATTAACGGTGATGGCGTTAAACTATCCAGCGTTATTCTACAGGAAGTTAGAAAAGACAACACGATGGAAATCGAAATTGATGATTTCTTAATCAACTATGGCTTTTCTTCTTCAATCGGTGCAATGAAGAAATGGGGATTCGCTGTTAAAGGGAACGCCATCACGATCAATTCAAAAATGGAAACGAGTATTCCCGGGGTTTATGCCGTAGGAGATATTTCCTCATACGATGGGAAAGTTAAATTAATCGCAACAGGGTTTGGAGAGGCTCCGACCGCTGTAAACAATGCGATGGTCTATATTAATCCAGATACTCGAATTCAACCAATGCACAGTACAAGTTTATTCTAATCAAGTTTAGGAGGATGAAGAAATGGTAAAAAGTGCTAGCGAACTACACGCGAAGGCAACCTCACTTCTCAAGGAACGTGGTGTTGAAATAGAAGATATTGCAAAATTGGTGATGTTTTTACAGAAAGAATACGTTGACGACTTATCAATGGAACTGTGTTGCGAGAACGTGCAATCTGTTCTCTTGAAAAGAGAAGTTCAAAATGCCGTCATTACAGGAATTGAACTTGATATGTTAGCGGAAAAAGGAGTATTATCCCAACCCTTACTAGATATCGTCATTAATGACGAAGGCCTATTCGGTATCGACGAGATTCTAGCGTTATCAATTGTAAACGTCTATGGTTCAATTGGTTTCACAAATTACGGTTATATCGATAAAGTAAAGCCCGGCATTTTGAAACATTTGAATGACAAAAATGACGACCAGTGCCATACTTTCCTCGATGATATCGTAGGTGCTATCGCAGCAGCCGCTGCGAGCCGCATTGCCCATGACGATCCAAATAAATCTGAAATTATGAAATAAAAAAAGAGCTTTGGGGTTTTACAGCCCCAGAGCTCTTTTTGTATAGCGATGTATCAACCATAAACCAACTTCTAAAAGACCGAACACCAAGATAAAGCAATGCATGAAAAATTCTTGCGGCAAGGCCAGAATGATTGGATCTGTTCGGTAATCGAACAACCACGCATCATTGTTAAAAAACACTTCGTGAAATGTAGTAAAAAGTTGATCAAAATTAATAAAAATAAAGAACAAAGCAATAATTGGTAAAATGATCATTATTCTGGTTGGCTGAATCAATTCGTACAGCGTGTTCGTTCTCTTCTTATGACGTAAAAAGAAAAAAGACAGAGGCGCGCTGATAAATAAAATAGCGTAATCCAATAAAAATAATACTTTTACTTCATAAAAATGGAACAGACCGCTTTCTGACGACGGAAAGTCTGGCATTTGAAGGGATTCAATCCAGGGGTAATTCAGATAATCAATCAAAATGCGATAATTTTCAAGTATCGTTTCTTTGGACAAGCCCGTACGCGCCGGGATGTTAAAATAATCGACATCAAAGGCGAACATCGGGGTAAAGTTGATAGTAAAGGCAATCGCAAAAGAAAGAATGCATAGAAAGATTGCTAATAATCCCAAACTATTTTTTATCGTTCTCATTACTCAAACCGCCATTCGCTTAAATCATTAAGAATATGCGTCGGCTTATTGGTAATTTCTTCCAAGTCTTCCACCGTCGTTACGCCGGTGAGAGCTAAAAGCGTATCCACGCCATAGTTCATTCCAGCCAGGATATCGGTGTTATAATTGTCCCCCACCATTACAACCTCTTCTTTAGTCAACCCAATTCGCTCTAAAGCGCCATCCATAATATAACCAAATGGCTTGCCGATTATGAGTGGCTCTCTTTGAGTACTTATCTTCAAGAAAGCCGTTAGAGAGCCTGCACCCGGCATCATACCATTTTCGGTTGGTAAATTAACATCGGGGTTCGTGGCAATAAAGGCTGCACCGTTTCGAATCGCTGTACTCGCAGTCGCCAATTTGTCATAAGTCACAAAACGATCCATTCCTTGAATGACCACTTCGATGTCCTTTTCAACTAAGAGGAGTCCCGCTGCTTCTACTTGCCGTTGTAAAGCCGGTTCCCCAACTACAAACGTCCGAGCACCTGGGTAATTCTTTTTGGCAAAATCGACGGCAGCCATACCGCTTGTATACACGTGTTCTGGAGCCGCATCAATACCACTTACAGCTTTTAAGTGTGCGACTACATCTTCTTGGGATTTCGTTGCATTATTAGTGACATACAAGTAAGGGATGCCACGTGCATCGAGTTCTGATATAAATTTTTTCGCTGTTGGAATAGGGTTTGTCCCCGCGTAAACTGTTCCATCCAGGTCAATAAAGAAACCTTTATACGTTTTAATTGTCATCTACCTCCGCATTTTCACTCTTCAATCTTATGAATTTGAAAACTTGTTTTTGGTTTATCCGGTGAAACCTCTGTATTGGGTTTTTTCTGGATATCTCTTCTTTTGTTTTTATCCGTTTGTTTGATAACAAAATTTTTCTTTTTGTCACCCTTCGTCTCTGCAGGAGCAGCTACCGGCTCGATTACCTCATTTATGTGAGCAGTAGGTTTTCTCTTTTTCTTCCGTTTATTGCGTGCCTTCTTCGTTTCGGAGAACTCTTTTTCTAATACGAAATAAGCACAACCGAAGTTGCAGTATTCATACAAATAATCTTCTAGAAAACTAATTTTCTTATCCAATGGTGCGCGATTATTCTTATCCTGGAAAAAACCTTTGAGACGTAATTGATCATAGCCCCAGTCTCCCACAATGTAATCGTACTTATTCAAAATCGTATTATAACGATCTGCAATCGCTTCTTCGTCAATAGCATCACGATAATTAACTACAATATTAAACATGATATTTTCTATTTTAATTTTATTATCTTCCACCAATTCAACTTGGCTTAGATTCTTTTTCTTTTCTTCTTTTACTACTTCGCCTGTTTCAGCACTATCTTCTAGCTTTTTAATAACTTTCTCTTTGTAGGATCTACTCTTTTGTTTCACGCTTACACCTCATTCATTCACAAAATTGGAAAACGGTCCTCTAAGTAAAGGGAAACGACATCCCTTAAAAAATACGGAAATAAAAGTTCAACATCGCCTTTATTCTCGATTAATGGAAAGGAGCTAATATAGCGGTAATGATCGACCGTCACAAAACGCACTTCTTGATCATCGCTTAAGGCCATTCCCTTATAATAAATAATTTTTTGAGTAGTATCTACCCGGATGCCTTTGTAAACTAGCTCTCCAAAGATTTTACCACGAAAGCCCATTCCAGTCACTGCCTTGGTCCGTAAATCGTCTCGCATGTCTTCCATGCCCCAGATAAGTTGTTTGAATATGTTCCCAGGCATCTTACAGACGATTAACCGCATCGGATGGGGTAAAATCCGGTGCATCATTTCTTTAGTAACTACTCCCGCTTTCAAATCGTCTAAAAATAGGCCGGAATTGAGGAGTCCAATGTCACACTTGGAATACGCACAAATGGCATCCAGCCCCAGATGGACAAGGTCTGTCTCTTTTTGCCAATCTGTCGTTAATGTGACTGGCATATCAGCAATTTCTTTTGCTTTTAAGAGTTGCTTCCCTTTAGTGAGATAGCTCTGCACTTCACTGGCATCAATCGGTTCAACGGGTAATGTCTCACAGGTAATTAATTCTGTTTCTAGATTAATAGGTATATTTTGATTTAAAGTGATGGTTGTGTGCCCAATATACGTGCCCCATTTTCCACCACCTGTTAATAAGGTACCTTCGATTTTGCGGCCTTGTGGTAAGACATGGTGCGTATGCGCACCAATAATCACGTCGATATCTTCGTACATCTCTGCCATATGCTCATCTTCGATAATTCCCATATGAGATAATAATACAATGACATCTGTTTGTGTTCTTAGTTCAGTTAAGAGTTGTGGCAATACTTCAAATGATTCTTTAGGCAGCCATCCGTTAGGAATGTAGCTTAGATAAAGAGGCGCTGTCAGGCCAATTATACCAACTCTGACGCCTTCATCCGTCGTCTTAATGATATACGGTTTCGCCCATCCCGGGATTCGATCATCTTCATTATCCACCATATTGGCCAGAACAATTGGAAAATTGGCATCACGATAGAGGTTATTGAGAATGTTTTTAGAATTTCCTATTCCTTCATTATTTCCAATCGTTACGGCATCGTATTGAACTTGATTCATAAGCATAATATTCGCATAGCCGTCCGTCGCTTCTGTCAATGGATGCACCCGATCCAGAAAATCTCCAATATCAAACAAAAAGACAGATTCACCTAACGCCTGGTGCTCTTTCTTTTTCTGATTCAAATAACGCCGAATCTTGGGCCAATTTTCAAAATGTGAATGAAGATCGTTTACATGATAGAAGTGAATTTTAGTTTCCATGGGTATCCCTACTTTATTGGATTATGTCTATATAAATAGTTTATCATAGTACGGGCCATTCTAGACAAACGATTGCCCTTCTTTGGATAAAAGAAAGAGGCCAGGACATATTCTTGTCCCAGCCTCATTGCAATCATTCATTAAGATTGTGATTTATTCCATTCTTCGGCATGTAAGCCAACTTTTTTGACTAAATCAGCATAAATAGAAAGTTCTTCCGGTTCTAGAACCGAGAAAATTTGAATAATATCTTCTTCATTGATTGGGAAGATTTCATCCATTAACTTTCTACCTTCTTCTGTAATACCTGTATAAATAACACGTCGGTCTGTTTCACACGGGTTACGATGAACCAACCCTTTGTTTTCAAGTTTGTCAATCACGTATGTTAAACTGCTGCTCGCAAGTAAGATTTTCTTACCAATGCTTTGAATAGGTTGTTCGCCTTTATGGTACAACAACTCCAAGACACCAAATTCGGATGTATTCAGTCCGAACTTTGAGATACTACGTTTGATGCTTTCTTGAACATGTTGTGAGGACCTCATTAATACCGTTAGTGCTTTCAATGAATCTTGTGCACGTTCTGCCATTTTCATTCCTCCAATTTCTTTCGACTCCGAGATAATAATACCATTGTTATTGGAATATGTCAAAAAAACCTATCCGAATTAGGAGTATTTGCCTGAATGGTGTAACCGGCAGATAAATTGAGTTAATGAGCGGCCTACGTTATGCTAGATTTGCAAGTTATTTTTTATTTGAAAGGAGTATTTCATGAAAACTATTGGTATTAAACAATCTGGCGGTTCAGACCAGTTATATATTATGGAACGAGATAAACCGGAATTAGGTAAAGGTAATTTGCTCATTAAAGTAGCGGCTACCGGAGTCAATCGGACAGATATTCTAACGCGTGAGCGTGAAACAGATGAACCTGAAAACGTTCGTTTGGGGGTTGAGGTAGCGGGAACAGTTGTCGAAGCACATAACGACAGTCCTTATTCTGTCGGCGATCGCGTTATGAGTCTTGTAAACGGTGGTGGCTACAGCGAGTATGTCACTATCCCTTCTGACCGGGTGATGCGTATTCCAGACAAATTATCATTCGTCGAAGGTGCTGCGATTTCTGAAGTATTTGCGACCGCTTATCAAACACTTTTTTGGATTGGACGCTTGGAAGAAAATGAGACTGTTTTAATTCATGCTGGTGCGAGTGGTGTCGGAACGGCAGCCATTCAATTGGCGAAACAACTTAAGAACGCACATGTTATCGTAACAGCCGGTTCAAAGGAAAAACTCGACTTCTGTCGCAACCTAGGTGCAGATGTCGTCATTAATTATAAAGAAGAAGCTTTCGATGAAGTTATTCTTGCTGAAACAGAGGGCCGTGGCGTTAATTTAATTTTAGATTTTGTTGGCGCAAGCTACTGGGAGAAAAATTACAACAGTATCGCCATGGATGGGCGTTGGGTTCTAATCGGAACGCTTGGAGGAACCAAAATCCCGCATTTTGATATTTTCTCACTCATGCGTAAAAGAATTCAATTAACCGGGACGGGTTTAACACCTCGCTCCGATGCGTATAAAGCTGCGTTATCTCAGGAATTAATCACAAAAACAAAAGATTTATTCGAAAATGGCACGATGAAGCCGATTGTCGATACAACCTTTGATTTCGAAGATGTTAAAAAAGCCCATGATTATATGGAAGCAAATAAAAATACCGGGAAAATTATCCTGACGCTGTAAGAATGAGCATTAAAATACGAAAAGGGCTGGGAATAATAACTCCCCAGCCCTTTTTATTTAGATTCTATATTTTCTTATCTATTTCTTCTACTCCCTGTGGTGCGATAACAGTACGATTCGGCAATACTGAGCGGGTTAACCAAACGTTACCACCGATAACACAGTGGTCACCGATTAAGGTTGTCCCCCCTAAAATGGTTGCTCCTGCATAAATCACCACATGGTTCCCAATGTCAGGATGACGCTTGTTCCCTTTTACCAAACTACCATCTTCGTTCACCTGAAAACTTTTCGCACCAATCGTCACGCCTTGATACAGTTTTACATGATGGCCCAAAGTAGCTGTCTCCCCGATTACAACACCCGTACCATGATCAATAAAAAAATAAGGACCAATCGTTGCTCCGGGATGGATATCAATCCCCGTCATAGTGTGGGCAATTTCAGACATCATCCGCGGTAAGATAGGAACACCCATGTTATATAATTCATGCGCCATTCGGTGAATACTAATCGCTTCAAATCCAGGATAAGAAAGCATAATTTCTTCGCGCGAATTTGCGGCCGGATCACCGTCATAAGCTGCTGTAATATCTGTTTCTAACATTTCATGGATAGAAGCTAACGTAGCAAGAAAACCGTCAATCACACTGGTTGTCTGATCAGGAGTGGTTCCCAAACGAATGAGTACCTTTTCAAAAACCACTTTTGATTCTTCGATTCGAACTTCTTTGGAAGGTATTTCATCCATGTACGGACCGAATATTCGCGGATACATAATGCTCCTTAACCGACACACCAACATAGATATTTGATCTTTTACACCGCAAAAATTAGATGAAGTCATAAAAGACTTACTTGTCATAGTTTACTCACTCCGCAAATTTTTCAATTGATAAATAACGGTCACCACTGTCTGGTAATAAGACAACAATGCGTTTGCCTTCGTTTTCAGAACGTTTTGCCAACTCGTAAGCAGCATGCAATGCGGCTCCAGATGAGATTCCGACGAATACACCTTCTTGCCCGCCTAAATTACGTGCCGTTTCATAAGCTTCTTCATTAGTTACGGTCAGAACTTCATCATAAATATCTGTATTTAATGTTTTAGGTATGAAGCCTGTCCCAATACCTTGAATTTTATGAGGTCCTTTTTCACCTTTTGAAAGAACAGGTGAGCCTGCAGGTTCAACAGCTACTACTTTAATGTCTGGATTTTTTTCTTTCAGATATTTACCTGCTCCAGAGATTGTTCCGCCTGTACCTACTCCTGAAACAAAGATGTCAATTTCGCCATCTGTATCTTCCCAAATTTCTGGTCCTGTTGTTTCATAATGAACTTTAGGGTTGGCTGGATTCGAAAATTGATCCGGCATAAAAGCATTTTCGTGTTCTTTAACCATTTCTTTGGCCTTTTCAATAGAACCTGAAATACCTTGATCGCCAGGTGTTAGTACAATTTCAGCGCCGTAGCCTTTCATTAACTTACGACGTTCAATCGACATTGTTTCAGGCATAACTAGTATTGTTTTGTAGCCACGTGCTGCAGCAACTGATGCAAGTCCTATTCCTGTGTTTCCAGAAGTTGGTTCGATAATAATTCCTCCAGGTTTCAGAACGCCTCTTTCTTCCGCATCATTAATCATTGCTTTGGCAATACGATCTTTAACAGATCCTGCTGGATTGAAATATTCTAATTTCGCTACAACATTCCCTTTCAAAGATAGAATTTCTTTTACTTTTTGCAATTCAAGAAGTGGTGTTTTCCCCACGATTTGGTCGAGAGATGTATAAACTTTTGACATATATTATTTTCCCCTTTCAAATTTAAGCTCTAATTGAATTTTAACATTCTTTTTACTATCTGGGTCTATCATTTGCTTACTTATTTCATCATAACGAATAAACCATTTAAGCCATACTCTTTCCCCTCGGCTCTCGCAGAGTGGAGACGCTCATCCAAGAATGTCGAAATGCGGTTTACTTCAATGTGCTCCGCATTTATCCCTGCTTCGAATAAAAGAGAGTAGTTTGCCTCAGTCATGCTCAATTGGAACTTGTTGTCTTTGGCTTCAAAGAAAGTATCTCTCTGTTTAAAGTCCGCGAAGGCTTCATACACTTCAGGGCCAACTTGGTAATTCTCTTGATCGATTGATGGTCCTAAAAAGGCAACGATGTCAGTGACGTTGCAACCGAAGTCAGTTACCATTTTCTTAATCGCTTTTTGAGAAATCCGTTGAACCGTACTTCGCCAACCTGAATGAAGTGCAGCTACGACGTTTCGTTTTGGATCAAATAAAACAATCGGTGTGCAATCTGCATACTTAACCAGCAAAGCAATTCCAGACTTATCGGTTATCAATCCATCTGTATCGGGAAAATTTCTCCCAAAAATAAAGGCATCACCATTTTTACCATCAGCATAGCAAATGCGATTCCCATGAACTTGCTGTCCTGAATAAATTTCAGTAGGCTGAATAGACATTACACTTAAGGCACGCGCAACATCATCTGCTATCTTTGAACCTTGCGTTTGTTGGCGAAAGTTATAATCAGCCCCCGCAATGTATAAAGAAAGGCCCTTTTCTTTCATCAATACTGACTCCATCATCAATCTCCTAATTTATCTTAATTCTTTAACAGGGCGGCCTTCTCTATCATAAATGAAGTCTCGCACCTTCTTACTATCGGCCATTGCAACAATCAAACGGTCACGAAAAGGCTCGGCTAATTCGTCGAATAAGCAGAGTTCTCTGTCCAGCAAGAGTTTAGAGCGTGCGGCTTCGATCTCGCCTGGACGTCTTAACTTGTAACTGCGCGAAGGAAGTTTTCCCTCAATGACTTGTTTTTCTATGCGATAAAAAGATTTCTCGTCATGATAGATAACCTCCAAAGCACCAGAATTGGTTCGTTTGAAGACAGCATCGGGGTAGTTTTCCTTGTGGAGTTCCCACCATGCGCGGATACCTTCAATCGCCTCTTCCTCGGTTTTGTAACTACCATGCTGCTTACGTACGTCACCGATTCGACTTACCCAATAATTCGTATAAACCGTTTGTGTCATACAATCGCTCCTCTAGTTGTATTTTCTAACCTTTTTCTAATTATATCATATCAAAAAGAAGTGAGTAGGGAAAAGGCGTTTTCTCCTTCAGTTTGCAGAAAAACGCTGACTCAAAACGATATTGCGGTTTGAGTCGTCACTTTTGCCAGAAAACGCTGACTCAAAACGATATTGCGGTTTGAGTCGTCACTTTTGCCGAAAAACGCTGACTCAAAACGATATTGCAGTTTGAGTCGTCACTTTTACCGAAAAACGCTGACTCAAAACGATATTGCAGTTTGAGTCAGCGTTTTTTATATGTATAAAAAAGGTGCCGAGAAATAACCTCGACACCTCTGCTATTAATGACTAATTTTGGCGTAAATATGCTCAAAATGGCAGTTCTAACTCCACACTGTATGCTTCAATCTATTGTTGTTTTTCTTTTTTGACTTCTGTATACACATCTTCTAAATGAGCGATGGAGTATTTTTTAATTAATTCGGACAAACTTATTCCATAATATTCTGCCAAATAAGAAAGTTTTTCGTACTCTTCATCAGTGACACGCAATGTGATTTCATCCATATTTACTCCCCCTATACTCATATACTTAAAGAGTAAGCGAAGTTTGTTTCCCAGACAAGAGATATAGCCGTAATCTCATATGAATTTTAGATTTGATTTTTTAAACTTAATTGCGCAATTGTCAGCCATGCTGCGGGAACACGGTATGGTGAACAAGAAACATAGTGTACCCCTTTATCAATCAAGAATGCAATCGAAGCCGGGTCCCCACCCACTTCTCCACAAATGCCGATTGAAAGAGGTTTATCAGTCGCGGCCTTGGCACGGTCAATGGCGTATGTTACGAGTTCTCCGACACCTTCTTCATCCAGATGCTGGAAGGGATCGCTCTCGATGATTTTTTCACGTTCATAATCTCCTACAAATTTACCGATATCATCACGTGAGAATCCATAAGTCAACTGAGTTAAATCATTCGTACCAAAACTAATAAAGTCAACATGCTTACCGATACGACCCGCAGTCAGACAGGCGCGCGGTGTTTCTAACATCGTACCTATTTGATACGGAATCTCTTTTCCTTTTTCTGTAAAGACGGCTTTGATAACGTTGAGTAATCTTTCTTTCAAGAAGACGATTTCTGCCTCCAGAGATACTAAAGGAATCATGATTTCAGGTTCAATAACGACCGAACCGCCTAATTCTTCCGTGACCTCAATGGCAGCTTCCATAATTGCCGCAACTTGCATTTCATATATTTCAGGATTCGTGATTGCTAGGCGGCATCCGCGGTGACCCAACATTGGATTATTTTCTTCCAGAGAGGCAATTCTCTGTTGAATTTCCGCAATCGAAATATGCAAGATTGCAGCCATTTTTGAAACTTCATTTCCAGTTGGGATAAATTCATGCAGCGGTGGATCCAACAGTCTGATTGTGGCATGTTGCTCCTTAGCCAGACGAAAAATAGTCTTGAAATCTTCTTTTTGGAAAGCTTTCAAACTTTCAAGTGCAGTACGTTTTTCTTTTGAATCCGGTGACAAAATCATTTTACGCATCTCAACAATTCTGTTTTCACCAAAGAACATATGCTCCGTACGAACCAATCCCATACCTTCCGCGCCGAATTGGAAGGCAGCAGTGATTTCAGTCGCGGTTTCTGCATTGGCCTTTACTCGGATGGTCGCTACCTCTTTACACCAACTAATAATTTTTCCTAATGCACTTGATTCATCAGTCGGATTATCTTTTTCAATGTGCCCCAAGTAGATTTTGCCAGTGGTTCCATCAACCGAAATAACCGTTCCTTCTTCAATGATGCTATCTTTCACACGTGCGATTTTCTGTTTTTCATCAATAATCAACTGCTCGCAGCCGACTACACAGCAAGAACCCATCCCTCTGGCCACTACTGCAGCATGCGACGTCATTCCGCCGTGTGAGGTAACGACTGCTTCACTGACAGCCATCCCCTCAATATCTTCCGGGGACGTCTCTTTACGCAATAGAATTGTTTTTTCGCCCGCTTCATTCGCACGTTTCGCATCTTCGGCAGTGAAATAAACTTTCCCGCTGGCTGATCCTGGACTAGCGGGCAGACCTTGGATAATTGCTTTATTTTCTTTCAGCTCTGTTTCAACAAAGGTTGGATGCAGTAACTGGTCCATCATTTGGGGCGTCAGTCTGTTCAAGGCTTCTTCTTTCGTAATCACACCTTCATCAACCATAGCGATAGCAATTTCAATTGCTGCTCGAGCAGTCCGCTTCCCATTACGCGTTTGAAGCATGAACAATTGCCCATCTTCTATCGTAAACTCAATATCCTGCATATCACGATAATGCTTTTCCAACATTTCCGCTAAACTTAAAAATTGCGCATACGTTTCCGGCATGAGTTCCGCCAACTGTGAGATATCTTGCGGTGTGCGTATTCCCGCAACTACATCTTCCCCTTGCGCATTGATAAGGAATTCACCGAATAAACCTGCTTTCCCTGTCGCCGGATTACGAGTAAAGGCTACACCGGTTCCACTTTCCATCCCGGTATTACCAAATACCATTTCCTGAACGGTAACAGCTGTTCCTAAATCATGCGGAATATTATTCATACGGCGGTACGTAACTGCACGGGGATTTTCCCACGATTTGAATACCGCTTCAATGGTCGCCGAAAGTTGTGCACGTGGATCTTGCGGGAAGGCTTCTCCCATTTGTGCTTCGTAAATTTCTTTGTAACGCGTTGTTAAGCGTTTCCAATCTTCTGCTTGCATATGAACATCAGATTGATAATTGTTTTTATTTTTATATAGAGTTAATTCGTCCTCAAAAATATTTTTGTTGAGTCCTTGAACAACATCACTAAACATTTGAATGAAACGACGGTAGCAATCGTACGCAAAAGCCGCATTGGCCGTTTTCACGGCAATTGTTTCAACAGTTACATCATTCATACCCAAGTTCAAAACGGTGTCCATCATTCCCGGCATGGAAAATTTTGCTCCGCTTCGGACAGAAACAAGCAAAGGATTAACCGTGTCATCAAATTTCTTTTGGCTCACTACTTCAAGTTCAAGAAGTTGTTGCTCGATTTCAGAAATTAGTTCACTTTGGAGGGTCCCTTCTTCCAAGTAAGCCAAACAGGCTTCGGTTGAAATTGTAAAGCCACGTGGAACGGGTAAACCAAGTCGTGTCATTTCTGCCAGATTGGATCCCTTCCCACCTAATAATCCCACCATTTCTTTTTTACCTTCAGTAAATGAATAAACAAATTTTGTCGCTGTGCTGTTTGTAGTCATTCTATTCATCCTTTATAGTGTGTCATAATAAATCTTAATCGCATTATATAGTGTACACTATTGAGAGGTCAAGCGCTTTAATTAGTGATTGATTAAAATTAGGATGTTTAATATAATAGAAACATCTTGATTAAAGAGGTCGGTTGAATGAATTTTACTGAACGTCAAAATAAAATAATTGAAATAGTGAAAGAACATGAACCTGTCAGTGGCGATCGAATTGCCGGGTATTTAGGCTTAAGTCGTGCAACTTTACGGAGTGATTTAGCTGTTCTTACGATGATTGGCATTCTGGATGCCCGAACGAAAGTGGGCTATTTCTATACCGGACACGATGTCAAACCACTCGTCTATGATCAGCTTTTTGATTTGCCTGTAAAAGAAATTATGATTACACCGATTTTAGTCGAGCAAACGTTATCCGTTTATGATGCAGTAACCAATCTCTTTATGTACGATGTAGGTTCGTTATACGTTAAAAATGAAGCGGATGAATTAATCGGTGTTATTTCTCGTAAAGATTTCTTGCGCTTTGTGATTGGGAATGCGAATGCTGAGAATACGCCGGTTGCCATGATTATGACACGGATGCCGAATATTGTGACAGTAACTCCGGATGTTAGTATATTAGAAGCAGGGAACTTATTAATGAAACGTCGTGTTGATTCTCTCCCTGTAGTATCGAAAGATAACCCCCTAAAAGTTGTTGGAAAATTAACGAAGACAAGGCTAATGAGTCATTTTATCCAATCTGGAAATGATTCAAATAATAGTTAGAGGATGACTCATATGATGAAAATCGCTAAAAAGACAATTAATCCTATTTATATTATTTCAGATTCTGTAGGTGGAACAGGACTCAAAATAACTGCTGCCGTTCTTGCTCAGTTCCCAGCCCTTTCCTCTTCAGAAATTAAAAGATTTCCTTTTATTACTAATTCCGGTCAAATAGCGGATATTATGCAAGACGCAAAAACAGAGAATGCCATTATTGTTTCCACTTTGGTTAATAAAGAAATGATTGCGTTTGTGGATGCATTCGCCAAACGAGAAAATATTAAGCATGTGGATTTAATGACGCGCTTAACGGCGATTATTGAGGAAGAATATGGCGAACAGTCGAAACAAGAGCCAGGCGCTTTACATAAATTAGATACAGATTATTTCAATCGGGTCTCCGCAATGGAGTTCGCCGTGCGTTATGATGATGGGAAAGATGCGAAAGGATTCCAAAAAGCTGACTTCGTTATATTAGGTGTCTCCCGAACATCTAAGACACCGTTAAGTCTCTACTTGGCTAACCAAGGCTATAAAGTAGCGAACTTACCGATCATTCCCGAAGCACAAATTCCAGAAGAATTATTTAAGGTTCCCGCCCGAAAAATCATTGGCTTGACTACTTCTGCCGAAACACTCGCAAGAATTCGGCAAGCACGTCTAGCTTCACTTGGGTTAAAAAATACAAGCCAATACTCCGATCAACAACGGATTGAAAGAGAATTAGCTTATGCAGGCGATTTATTTGATCAGTTAGGAATTATGACCATCAATGTTGAGAATCGTTCTATTGAAGAAACAGCCGTTTTGATCGAAGAATATTACCGCGAAACCTTTCAGCAAACAAAACTAAGTTTGTATTAATCAGAAAAGAAGCCAACTCACATGCGAGTTGGCTTCTTTTTTTACAAATGATTCGGATTTACACGCCTTTTTCCCACTCTTTGGTTAATTACTTCGGCTCTCTTATCAAGCGCAGGCCATTTAGGATGACCAGTATGGTTGACCCTTCGTGGAACACGACTCCGGTTGGTAAGTCTAACAGTCCGAGGACATTGAGTACTACCAACATAATGATGACCCCAACCGCAAAAATGATATTTTGTTTGATAATACGATTTAGACGTTGACTCAATTTATAACTGTACAACAGTTTCATCAAATCGTTCTTCACGATAACTACTTCAGCTGATTCCATCGCGACAGAAGTACCACTTCCCATTGCAATACCAATATTTGCATTAGCTAACGCAGGGGCATCGTTAATGCCGTCACCAATCATGCCGACAACTTGCTCTTTTTCTTGACTCGCCATAACCGCATTGATTTTATCTTCCGGCGTACACGCTGCTTTATAATGCGTAATATTTACTTCTATGGCAACCTTCTTAGCGACTGCTTCATTATCACCTGTCAATAAGATGACTTCTACGCCTTCTTCTTGGAAGCCTTTTACGGCGTCAACTGCTTCATGGCGCACTTGGTCGCTCATAGAAAAATAACCCACAATTTCATTTTCTTTTGCCACTAAAATCGTCGTATAATCGCCCGCTGATTTTTCATGATACTGATTCGGGTCATTGAATTGGGTAAAAGCGGAAGGTTTTCCGACACGATAAGGCCCTTTTTTCAACCCAAATCCTGCAATTTCTTCGATAGGTTCACGACTGTCAACGGCATCCAATGATAAGTCACTGAACTTCGAAACGATTGCTTGGGCAATCGGATGTGAAGATTGTTGTTCCATGAAGACAACTTCTTTTATTACATCAACTGATGCTTCATAGTCGACTACTCGGAAATCACCAAACGTCATTGTTCCCGTTTTATCACTATAGAGGACATCCATCGTAGCCAAGGCTTCCATTGCTGCCCCACCTTTAACCAGTACACCATTTTTTGCGCCATTACTGATGGCACTCAAGGTCGCTGGTGTAGCAGAAGCTACTAAAGCGCAGGGGCTAGCAACGGTCAGCAACACCATGCCCCGGTAAAATGCCTCTTCAAAAGTAAAATCACTCATATAATATAGAATAGCGATAAAAACCGGAACAGCGATTAAAACACCGGTTACGTATTTTTTTTCAAAACGATCAATGAATTTGGCAATATGTGACGGACGATTTTGAGCTTCCTCAACCATGCGGATGATATTGGAGAATATGGTCTGATCGCTGGTTTTGTTGACCGTAAGATGAAAAACATTGCCTTCGTTCAATGTCCCGGCAAAAACGGCGTCGCCGGGTTCTTTTTCAGCCGGTAAAGATTCACCGGTCAAAGAGGCCTCATTAATTTGGGTCTTCCGATCGCTGATACCATCAATTGGAACTTGAGCACCTTTTGAAACAATGACAATATCTCCAATTACCAGTTCACTCGTCCCCACCTCGACAACATCCCCGTTTGGTTTCAGAACTTGAGCCACTGTCGGAACTTGTGCCATCAGTTCTTTAATTGCATTTGTCGATTTGTCGGAGGCAAAAGCTTCCAAAAATTCTGCGCCAGCAAAGATAAGTAATAACATCGCACCCTCAGACTCATAATTGATGACCACTGCTCCTAACGCCGCCAGTATCATGAGTAAATCGACATTCGGAGATTTTGATTTGACCGTCTCAACGATTGCATCTTGAGCAGCAAAGTAACCTAAGAAGAAAATAGCGATATAAAAAGCAATTTGGCTCACAAAATCGGTGGTCACAAAACCCATTACCGTAAAGAAAATACCTGTCATCAAGAATTGCCCTGCCCGTGTTTTAAATAAGTAATTTAACATTTCTCTACCCCTTTTTACGTATTAATATATTTTTCTATACAAAATAGGCGCACCAATAGAACAGTAGTTACTGTCCCACAGGTGCGCCCAAAGCACGACTCTGCTACCACACAAATGGTGGTCCGGCTGCATGAACCTCTAAGAGTTCACCGCCTGTTCAGATTTAATGGCCCTCCAAGTGAGAGCTAATTAAATTCAATTTTGTTACTTATAGCTTAAACCAAACCTACGAATCTGTCAACATGCTCATTCGTTCACTTAGCGTTTTTATGGTTTTAATGCACAAAATGTTCTGCTTCAAATGCATCCAAGACTGCGCGTACTTCCGCCGTCGTTTTTGTTTCAAATAATTGAACGCGTAAATCGCTTGCCCCTTTAAATTCACGGACATAAATTTTAAAGAAACGTTGTAATGGTTTGAAAATACGCGGATCAACTTCAGAATATTTGTCGAATAAGTCCAAATGTTTACGGAAGAGTCCCAATAGTTCTTGTGGGCTGTGTTCTTTTTTAACTTTCTCAAATGCGAAAGGATTGTGGAACACACCCCGTCCAATCATGACGCCATCCACACCGTATTTTTCAGCGAGTTCTTTCCCTGTTTGGTAGTCAGGAATGTCGCCGTTAATAGTCAATAAGGTATGTGGTGCAATTTCATCACGTAATTTTTTAATTTCCGGAATCAATTCCCAGTGTGCATCCACTTTACTCATTTCTACTTTGGTACGCAGATGAATGGAAAGGTTCGCAATATCTTGCTCGAACAAGTGCTTCAACCACGTTTTCCATTCGTCAACGTCTGCATGACCTAAGCGCGTTTTCACACTTACAGGCAATCCCCCTGCTTTTGCTGCTTGAATCAATTCAGCAGCAACGTCCTGACGACGGATTAGACCCGCTCCGCGACCATGTTTGAATACGTTAGGTGCCGGACACCCCATGTTCAAATCGATTCCTTTGAAACCCATCTCAGCCATTCCGATACTCATTTCACGGAAAAATTCAGGCTTATCTCCCCAAATATGCGCGACAATTGGCTGCTCATCAGGCGTAAATGTCAAACGGCCACGGACACTTTCTTTTCCGTTTGGATGACAATAACTTTCACTGTTAGTAAATTCTGTAAAAAATACATCGGGACTTGCCGCTTCTTTAATCACATGACGAAACACAACATCCGTTACGTCTTCCATTGGTGCTAAAATAAAAAACGGACGCGGTAATTCTTGCCAAAAATTCTCTTTCATTTCAAACCCCTTTCCTGTATCAATCAAATAAAATATATATAGTAGTTAGATTATAAGTACTTACTTATTGCAATTAAGTATACTACCACAACTCTTCTGAATATGAAAGATTTCAGGTTTAACTTTTGACAGGAGATAGAATAACAGACTATGATTATCAAAACGAGTAAGGAGGATGTGGCGCTGTGATTACAATTGGTTTAACAGGTTGGTCCGACCATGAAACGATTGCGCCTGACCAGAAACGGAAACTGCCGGACTATGCGAGTCACTTCCCCGTTGTCGAACTGGATACTAGCTTTTATGCCATCCCT
Source organism: Jeotgalibaca porci (assembly GCF_011299095.1). Taxonomy (NCBI): domain Bacteria; kingdom Bacillati; phylum Bacillota; class Bacilli; order Lactobacillales; family Carnobacteriaceae; genus Jeotgalibaca; species Jeotgalibaca porci. The sequence continues at coordinate 246,193 of NZ_CP049889.1, forward strand.
TCTGAAAAAAACGTTCAACGTTGGGGGGCGCTGACACCGGAGGAATTCCAATTTGTTCCTAAAGCATACGGTCCCATGACGACCCACGCACGCAGACCTGATGAAACACGCAGTTTGGATGAATTGTTTACGTTGTATTTGAAAGCCTTTCGTCCGATGGTGGAAAGTAATAAAGTGAAGGCTTTCCTTTTCCAATTTCCACCGCTATTTTCTTGTGTGCGTGAAAATGTGGATTATTTGCGCAAGGTACGTGAGCTGATGGGTGATTTGCCGATTGCGATAGAATTTCGGCATAAAAGTTGGTTTGCCGAAGAATTTAAAGAAGGAACGTTACAATTTTTGAGCGACATGCACTTTATCAATGTGGTCGTTGATCAGCCGCAGACGCCTGACAACTCTGTGCCTTTTGTGCCGGTCGTGACAAATACCGATTTAGCGTTCATGAGACTACATGGGCGTAACTATGCGGGTTGGCTCGGAGACGACGCCATTGATTGGCGCACGTTTCGTACGTTGTATGATTACCCAGAAGAAGAGTTGGCTTTCCTTAAAGAAGCGGTTCTGGATTTGGCAAAGGATGCAAAAGATGTCACGGTTATTTTTAATAATAACTCAGGTGGCCATGCCGCACCAAATGCCAAAGCATTGCAGAAAATGTTAGGATTGGAATTTAGGGGACTGGCTCCGCAACAGCTAAATTTGTTCGAATAAGAGGCTGGGACAAAACCTAGCTAAAAAGCAGCCCGGAAGAAAAACTTCCGGGCTGCTTTGTTATTGGTATAAAAAAAGAAAGCCACCTAGTATAATGTAAATAACGACAAATACATTCAGGAGGGGCTTTCTTATGTATAAAAAATATAACACAAACCAAACTACTTTACCATTGGAGTTATCCGCTTTGCTTCCCCAAGACCATCTTGTTTTTGTTATCGATGAATTTATTGAATCGTTAGATTGGTCTGCCCATCCTTTATTCGAGGCTTCCGAAGGAAGGCCTGGTTATCACCCGCGTTTGCTTATCAAGGCTTTGTTATTCGCCTACTCGGAAGGTATCTTCTCGGGACGAAAAATGGAAAAGATGATGTTGGAGAACATCGCTATGATGTAGTTGGTAAGCCAAGAAACGATTTCCTACCGTACAATCAACCGGTTTCAGTCATCACTGTTTTGCCAAAATCTGTTACCGGAATTGTTTGCGGAATTTGCAGCGAAACTGAAGACAGAAAATATGGTCACGATGGAAACCCTCTTCGTTGATGGCACGAAAATTGAAGCAAATGCCAATAAGTTTTCTTTTGTCTGGAAAAAGGCCATTGAGAGATACAAAGCTTCCCTTAAAGAAAAGGCGATGCAGTACTTTAAGGAAGAAATTCAACCATTGGTTGACCAAGCCATGCAGATTGATGATTCTGATGAACTGTCCACCGCTGAGTTGGAAGAAATTGCCACTATCATTGAGAAAGAAATTCAGGACCTGTCTAGTGACATCGAGGCGAATCCAATTAAAGGGAAAAACCCTAAAAAGCAAAGACGACGGACACTAAAGAAACACTTGCGCAAATTGATTAATGACTTTATTCCACGTAAGAAAAAATATGCGGCGTATGAAGAAGTTTTGGAGGATCGGAACAACTTCTCAAAAACGGATACCGACGCTACTTTTATGCGAATGAAAGATGACTATATGCAAAATGGACAACTTAAGGCGGGATACAACATTCAGGTTGGTACTGAAAACCAATTCGCTTTGGCCGTCGGGATATTTCCAAATCCTACGGATACGCGGACACTCATCCCTTTTGTAGATTCCTTGACTATTTTACCGAAGACCATTGTAGCTGATGCTGGATATGGCAGTGAGGAAACCCTGGATTACTTGGACCAAATTGGTGTGGAACACCTTATCAAATATAATGCGTTTGATAAAGAACAAAAGCATAACTATAAATCATCAGATAAAAATAGAAAAAATTGGGAATATGTGACGGAAGAAAATTATTTTGTCCATCCGGATGGCACGAAATATTATTTCAGCCATATCAGCCGCAAGAAGAACACGAGTGGTTTCGTTCGGGTAATCCATGTATATAAACCGACTAATCCGGAAGAAGCCCCCCAAAAATCATTTAACTATAATTGGCACTATGAGGAATTAAAAGAACAAGAAACGAGTAAGCTTTTATCGCCCGAAGGATCTCGGGTTTTTGCACAACGCAAAATCGATGTTGAGCCTGTTTTTGGCCAGATAAAGGCTAATTTGGGTTTCACTCGATTCCATTTACGTGGAAAAGAAAAGGTAAAAGTTGATATTGAATTGGCCTTGATGGCCAATAACTTGAGAAAATATAATCTAAGGAAGGCTAGTTAACAGAATTACGCGACTTTTTAATACAAAAAATAAAAAGATGATTGAGTTTTTTGAACTCAATCATCTTTTTGGTTAGCTGAGATATTTTGTCCCAGCCTCAATATATTAAAATAAAACTATTGTTTATTTGTTCTAATTCCTGAATTTTATGAATCCATATATACCTACTAAAAATAGAAATTGAGAGGGTATTAAAAGTAATTGAATTAAGTTCCCTTGAGGAGCGTCAAATAATATAGCTAAGGTTATATTTAGAATATAAAGAAATAAAAAGAAGCTAAAAGCAATAAACATTAGACTCCTAAAAAAAGGACGAACCTTTTTTGTAAGTAATAAAATAATGCATAGTAGAGAGATTATTATAAAAGCACTCTCAAATAGGTGTGAATAATTAGAGATTCTCGATAATTTTTCTACCTCGGACTGGCTCACTTGGAACACTGAATATTCAGTAATGTCATACCCCATAGATTTTATAATATTGGGTTTATTTACTTCAGATAACACGTACAGTAAGTTTGTGACTGTTAAGAGTACAAAGATAAAATAAACTGGATAGTTGGATTTTACAAAAATCTGTTTGTTAATTTTACTTATTCTCACAGTATTACCTCCAATTTAGATTTTTTATAAAAGTAATTTTTAATTCCGATACTATTGTTATTTGATTATATCACTAAGAGTTCATACAAATATTTTGTATTACCGTTTATCTTGCAGGATAATCCAGTTTTGGTGGACAATATTTAACCGATTGAGTACATGATTTTGAAGAAACTGTAAATCAGAATCAGACAACTTGTCTGCGTTTTTAGCGATGAAATTAGATAGATCATGCCGTGCCAACGTTAAGTTTTCTGTCACTGTTTCCTCGGATTCGTAGTGCATTTCGTCACTCCCTCTTATAGATAGAAGTGTTGTTCGTACGCTTGTTTTATTTCCGCGTGTGTTGCGTGGGTAGATAACAGCAGCAATAATTTAATCCGCAATTTGTCCGGAGTTAAATCTTCACCTTGGATAACGCCCATTTTACGTAAATAGGTCTCCGATCCTATAAAACCGTACGTATCCGTCAGCATGCTGCCTTTTCGTGAACGCGACGTCAAAATGACGGGAACGTTTTTTTCGATTGCTTCTTGGATGCCCGGCACCATATTTTGTGGCACATGCCCGGCTCCAAAGCCTTCAATAATGATGCCGTCGATGCCGTCATTTAGCAGATAGCGTAACATCGTTGAGTCTTGACCGATATAAGTCGGAACAATCGCTACTTTTAGTTTCTCAATTTCTGAACCAATTTGGTAGTGGTCATGTATTAAAGGTTTACGCGTCCAGACACAGTGCCCGTTATTTACATGGCCGATATGTCCAAAATCAATTGCTTTGAAAGTTGTGAGAGCTGTTTTATGTTCTTTAATAACATCACGAGCCGGAATAATTTCCGATCCAAAAACAACTAAGACACCCATTTCAGCCGCGCGTTGGTCTGATGCAACCAGAACTGAATCGGCAATATTTAAAGCCGCATCGGACATGGTCAAAGATGAATTACGTTGCGCACCTGTTACGACAACCGGCACATTTAAATGGAGTGTTAAGTCTAGAAAGTACGCTGTTTCTTGGAGCGTGTCCGTTCCATGCGTAATTACAACGCCGTCCACTTTCTCCTCATTTACTGCTTTCTCAACGAGCTCTTTTAAGGTTACTAAGTCCTCAATTTGAATATGCGGGCTCGGAATATTTATATACTCCATTTCAACAAACGTGATATCAGTGCGATCAATATTTGCTAGTTCGAGTAATTTGCGTGCGCCAAGAGCCGAATTTGCTAAACCGCTCGCATCTGCCTGCATGGCGATTGTGCCTCCGGTCGAGATCATGGCTATTCTCTTCATTTTCTTCCTCCTTATGTATGTGTGTCTAGATTATGAATAAGCATACCATTTTTTTATTTTATAAGACACTTTGTTTAAATAAAAAAATGGTTTTTGACATTTTTTGCTTATCTATATGTAGAGGAGGAATTTATATGAAGCCAGTTACGTTATTAATGATGGAAGCTTTAAATGAACGGATGAATTTGGATGCGGAAGAAAAACGTTATTTGGGAAATTTACTGAAAGGTTTTAATGGAGAGTTTGCGTTTAGCGAGCGTTTGGGTGATTTGAAATGTGAACATATACTGTTAAAGGATTTGATTTTCGACCCTAAATATTCGGGACAGATTCAGTTAGATGCTTTGTTGTTTATCAAGGACTGCGTGATAATTTACGAAGTGAAAAATTACAGCGGTGACTGGATTCACGGTAGTGAATGTTACCGGAATGGCGACATCGAAATCCCGAATCCGCTGATTCAGGCGACGCGTACGAAAAATAATTTCAAACGTTTATTGAGTGAGCTTGGCTTTGACGGTATTTTTGTCGAGGCCTGTGTTGTCTTTGTAAACCCCGAATTTACTTTGTATCAAGCAGAAGCTGACAAAAATGTTATTTTCGCATCGCAAATAAACGCCCATATCGCACGACTTGAACAGTATGCACGCCCCTATTCTTTTGAGTTTAACAGGCTAAGTTCAGCATTGCGCGCGGCAGCACTGCCTGATAAAGTCTTTCATAAGCAGATTCCCGCATATCGTTTCGACACGCTACAAAAAGGAATCCGCTGCAGTGTTTGTGGTTGTTTAGTCCAAGGAATTTCGCAGAGAAGGTATCAATGTAACAGGTGTGGCTTTATCGGTCTGAATAATGAAGCTGTCATTCGTGCGCTTCAGGAATTCCAGCTATTGTTTCCTGAGAAACGATTAAACGGACGACTATTATCGGAATGGTGTGATGGGGTATTGTCGCATTCCCAATGTAAGAAAATAATGAAGGAAAGGCTCACTCAGAACTTTGAGTAGGCTGTTTAGCCAAATATAGCTCACTCAGACTCTAAATAGTGTTTGAGTGAGCCAATTTCAGAAAAAGAGCTCACTCAGCTTAATATTTCCGCCTGAGTGAGCTTTTTTAGGTAAAATCGCCTACTCAAAAATGCGAGTAGGCCATTTGATTACATTTTCTCTTGAATACTTCTCGAAATGGCCATCAGCCCTGTATAAAAGGTGGCGATTTCTGTTTCGTACTCGGATCGAACTAATCGTTCCTGATTGCGCTGGATGACGGCATCCTCGCGCGAGCTATCCAACACGGGTAAAGCGTGCGCGCGCTTGTAAGCCGCAACTTTCTTGGCAACCTCGAAACGCTGTTCAACCAAGCGCGTCAACTCTTGGTCAATTGCATCAATTTCCTGGCGGTATTGTTCCAAATCCGTCATGCTTTATCACGTCCTAAAATTAAGTCCATCAACCCAAGCGCAGTTACGGCTTCTAACACAGGCACGACACGCGGAACGATACACGGATCATGACGACCGAAAACTTCCAAGTCGGCATCTTCGCCGGACTCGATATCGATAGTCCGTTGTTTCTTCTCAATCGAAGCGGGCGGCTTAATCGCTGTCCGGAAAACGATTGGCATCCCATAAGTGATACCACCCAAAATACCGCCGTTATTATTCGTGCGTGTTTTGATTTGATTATTTTCATCGTAATAATATTCGTCATTTGCTTCAGAACCACGCATACGTGTGATGTCGAACCCTGCGCCGAATTCAATTCCTTTCGTAGCCGGCACTGCGAAAACTAAATGTGCCAGCGTCGACTCGACGGAATCAAAGAAAGGATTCCCGTACCCAGCATCAATTCCCAGCACAAACGTTTCAACAATTCCGCCGACAGAATCTTTGTCTTCTTTAGCATCCACAATGACTTGATGCATTTCATCCTTTTTCGCTGTATCGAAAACAGGCAACTGTTCGCGCTTCATCGCCGCAATTTGTGCTACAGTCACATTTTTTTGATCGTCAAAGCGCGTGTCCTCTACCGTCCCAATACTCTGAACGTGGGAGCCAACGACAATCCCTTTTTGCTCCAACCACTGTTGGGCAATCGCACCGGCAAAAACTAACGGCGCTGTGATCCGTCCGGAAAAGTGGCCACTGCCACGGTAATCATTATGGCCGTCGTAACGGACTTTCCCTGGATAATCCGCTTGTCCCGGGCGCATCAACCGTTTCATTTGGCTGTAATCTTTTGAACGCGTATTTGTATTCCAAATCAAAGCCGTCAAAGGTGCCCCGGTTGTTTTGCCGTCCAACAAACCGCTGACAATATCCGGCTCATCTTTTTCCTTCCGCGGTGTCGTCAATTCATTTTGACCGGGCGCGCGACGAGCCATTTCAATCATCACAGCATCCATATCGATTTCCAGTCCTGATGGTAAGCCATTGATTGTCACACCGATTGCTCGACCGTGTGACTCCCCAAAAATGGATAATTCTAAATTTTTACCCCAGATTCCACTCACTGATTTGTCCCCCTAATGCTTCAAATTCTTGCCAAAATGTCGGATATGATTTTGAAACATACTCCGCATCTTTAATGATAATTTCGTTTTCACAGACCGTGCTGGCAATCGCCAACATCATGGCCATCCGGTGATCCTTGTGACTCCAGCCTGTCGCATCGCCGTGTAAAGAAGCAATACCGGTAATATGCAATTCTTCGCCAACAACGCGAATGTCCGCACCCAACTTCGCCAGCTCCTCTTTCGTTGCTTCCAGCCGATCACTTTCCTTAATGCGCAAACGCTTCAAGTTGATAATTTGTGTTTCGCCGGGACTGAGACACGCGACTAACGCACTCACCGGAATAATATCCGGCACTTGGGCCCCATCAATCGTCGCGCCACCCTTTAACCCATTTGGTGCAGAAGCTGTGACCGCATCGCCTTCGCTGTGCATCACGGCGCCCAACTGCTCCAGAATTTCTATGATACCTTTGTCCCCTTGATTTGAGTCAGGTTTTAAACCGGTCACGCGAACTGCATTTCCCAACGCTCCAGCGCTTAGGAAAAAAGCAGCTTGGGAATAGTCGCCTTCAACAGTGTAAGTCTGTGCCCGGTAACGTTGGCCGCCGGGAATGAGGAATTCGCGTTCTGTTTCATTGTAGGTTACGGAAATTCCGAAAGCACGTAACACTTCCAACGTTAACTCCAAATAGCCGATTGATTCCACCTCGGTCGTAATCGCAATGACCGAATCACCCCTCAGTAACGGCAAGGTGAACAGCAACCCTGTGATAAACTGGGAGCTGACATTTCCAGCCATTTCATAACGGCCTGCTTTTAATCTTCCACCGACTGTTAAATCCAATTCCGGTGTACCCGATGGCTGAAAATGCAAACCCTGTTCATTAAATATTTTTTCATACGTATCTAAAGGTCGCATTCCTAATTTACCGCGACCGATAAAGCGCGTTTCGCCGTCAAAAAGCGTCGCAATCGGAATGAAGAAACGCAAAGTGGAGCCTGATTCGTTTGCATCAATGAGCCGATTCTGTGCGGACTGCTTTTTACTTACCCCTTCGATGATTAATTTTTTCCGCTGGCCATCACCCAATAGTGTGATTTCGGCACCAAAGGCTCTCATCCCTTCAATTGTCGCAATGATATCATCTGACAAATCGATATTCGTGATGATGCTCTTGCCTTCCGCCAAACACGCCGCTATAATCGCACGATGCGCCATACTCTTTGAAGGCGGAATCGTTACATCGCCGCTTAATTTGGCAGGCTTTAATAGCAAATCCGTCATTATACTTCATTTCCTTTCAACAATGGTGCGAAGAAATCTACCGGAGCAGCCATCGTACGGGATTTTCCAATCGCATCCAACACAACGATAAACAGCGCATTTTCGATATTCTTCTTATCATTTTTGATTAGTGGTAATATTTTTTGATAGTCCGCGGCTTCTGCTAATTCAGTTGGCAGCGCGTATTGTTTCAGTATCGTTTCGATTATTTCTGTCGAACCCTCTGCACTGATTCCCAATGCTTCGGTCAAACGATTCATGGCAACCATCCCGATTGAAATGGCTTGGCCGTGGGTATATTTCTCATAGCGGTAATAGGCTTCAATCGCATGACCAATCGTATGACCGAAATTCAAGAGCATGCGTTCGGAGGTGTCACGTTCGTCGGACTGAACCAAGTCGCGTTTGATGGTACAACAGTCTGCAATAACCGACTCAATCTCGGCCATCACTTCTGCGCGAGATTGGTATTGTTTCAATTGCTCAAAGAAATCGTGGTCGTGGATGCAGCCATATTTAATCACTTCTGCCATGCCATCGTTAAAGGTAGAATCGGATAAAGTTTCCAATACATTCGGATCAATTAGAACCAACTTTGGATGATAGAAAGCTCCGACCAAATTTTTCCCTTCCGGCAAATCAATTGCTACCTTTCCACCGACACTGCTGTCCACTTGCGCCAGTAATGTCGTCGGAATTTGAACAAAGGCAATACCGCGTAAATAACTCGCTGCTGCGAATCCCGCTAAATCACCGATCACGCCTCCGCCCAAAGCAAGCATTAAATCACTGCGAGAAAGTCCAAAGGCAATTAATTCCGAGAAAATATGCTGTAGATTCTCCAACGATTTGCTTTGCTCACCAGGTTCTAGAACGATAACCGTCAGTTCATATCCAGCCGCTTCTAACTGCTCGACCACCCGTTCACCATACAACGCCTGAACATGTGCATCTGTTACAATCGCAATCTTCTTATTTTTATAAACACTTTTAATTTCTTCTGCTAAATGATTCAGCAAACCTTTTTCTATTTTCAAAGGATAGTGAATATCCTCTGACGTGACATCAACCGTTAAGACTGCCATACTCCCACTCCTTAATTTAATTTAGCGGCAACCGTGCGGTCTTCAACTTGCGCCAAGACGCGGATTTGCTCCATTAACTTATCGAATTCGTCCGGTGTCAGACATTGTTCGCCGTCACTCCATGCATTCGCTGGATCTTCATGTGTTTCAATCATCAATCCGTCCGCTCCAGCGGCAACGCCTGCTTTAGCCCCTGCTGGCACTAAGTAAGATTCTCCGCCGGCGTGGCTTGGGTCAATAATAATTGGCAAGTGTGTTCTTCTTTGTAGAACCGGTATCGCTTGAATATCCAGGGTATTACGCGTTTCTGTTTCAAATGTTCGAATACCACGTTCACAGAGAATGACATTGCCGTTCCCTTCTGACATGATGTATTCCGCTGACATCAACCATTCTTTGTACGTCGCAGACAGACCCCGTTTCAAAAGAATCGGTGTTTGTGTCTTACCAATTTCTTTTAATAAGTCAAAGTTTTGCATGTTACGGGCACCAATTTGAATCACATCCACGCGCTCAACAAATTCATCCAGGTATTTCGTAGACATTAGTTCCGAAACAATTGGCATACCTGTTTCTTTTTTCGCTAATTCCAACAAACGCAGCCCTTCCAATTCCAACCCTTGGAAAGAGTAAGGAGATGTACGTGGTTTGAACGCACCTCCACGAATAAAGTTCGCGCCCGCCGCTTTCATCCGCTTGGCAATATTTACAATCTGCTCTTCACTTTCAACCGAACAGGGGCCTGCAATAATAGCTAGTTGTTTGCCGCCGATGATTTCATTATCGACTTTAATTTGTGTATTTTCAGGATGGAAGGCACGGTTTGCCAATTTGTACGGCTCCGAAACGCGTAGTACTTCCACGATATTTTTATTGGCACGAATCGTGCGAATATCTACAGTTGCTGTGTCGCCGGTTACGCCGATGACATCGCGCTCCGTCCCTTCAATGATCACGGGATTCAAGCCAACTTCTTTAATGTGTGCCATAACTTCCTTAACTTCATTCGCTGATGCATTTCTTTTCATTACAATAATCATATTTATCTCTCCCTAATTATATTCGATGTGGTTTGTTCGTTCAAATCTTCCCAATATTTGTATATACGTCACTGCCTGCAAGACTGTTTGCCAAAGTACGTCGAAAGCTACGGACATGTCTGTCATATCCAATTCCAGGAAAAAGCCATAGGCAAAGGGCTGACCTGGTATTGGACGTGCATTGAGTGATAATAAGTTGCAATTTAAGATACCAAATATTTGTAATAATTTAGACAACGCGCCGGGTTCATGGCGCACCTCTAAGTAAAGAGACAGTTGATTCCCCTTAAGAATGGCTGCGTCTGCATGTTTCATAATATAGAAACGCGTTGTGTTTGATTTCTCTGTTTGAATACCCATTGCCAGCGGTTCTAGTCCATATAATTTCCCAGCGCGGGGATTCGCAATCGCCGCCATTTGGGGACTGTTCTGCTTTTTCACATAGGCAGCCGATTTCGCTGTGTCAGCGAAAGGCATTTCTTTCATTTCTGGAAACTGTGCCAGGAAAACCTCGCATTGTGACAGGGCTTCTGGATGCGAATATACTTCTGTGATGGTGCTCAGGTCCGTTCCCGGAACCCCAAAAAGTGTGTAATCAATCGGTTCATAGCGATCCGCAACAGCGACAATCGGCTTATTCCGAAATAAGTCCGCCGTCCGGGCAATAAAGCCGGTGGTTGAATTTTCAACCGGAATGAGGGCCATTTCTAATTTCTTTTCAACCAAATCTGAAATTAATTCGGGGAACGTTGTGTAGCCCATCGCTTCGATGTCCGGCATACCGTGACACTCATTTTGCAGTGCAACTTCACTATTTGATCCCGGCACTCCTAAATAACCAACTTTCAAATACTCATCCCCTCTTTAATAGAATAAAAAAGAAACTCTGCTTAGAAAGAACTAAGCAGAGTTTCTAGTCGCTTCCGTTACGCTGTAACAGAATATTTCAGACCACCGCATAGTTTCTCTAAGCGGCAGGTGTTGCATGTTAAATCAAGCCACTTTAGATATGAAAGTTTTTCACTGTTCATACCCAAAGTGCGGATATGAACCTATCTAAAGTAGCTAAAGTATGTAGATGTGGTTGTCCATTGCTTGTTCAACATATGCGTACCCCGTTTCCTTTTCTTGAACTAATCATAAACAATGATTATTAAAATTGCAAGGTCTTTCTAATAATAATCTAATTTGATTAGATTATGTATTGAATTAATAGTTCTTCTTCCGTATAGTTACACTAAAAGAGATACGAAAGAACGGTGAGAAATTTTGAAGTTTTATGGTTTATTCGGGAAAACTCTCGGGCACAGTATTTCCCAACAGATTCACAAAAAAATTTACGAGGTAACCGGGATAGCTGCTGCGTATAAGAATTTCGAAATTAAAGAAGAGCAGCTCCCTGCAGCGTTAGAAAGCTTACAAATCCTGGGAATAAGGGGCGCAAATATTACGATTCCTTACAAGCAGGATTTTATTCCTCTCATAAACAAGCTTTCGCCGCTAGCGGAACGGTTGCATTCCGTCAACACGATTAAAAACGTTAACGGTGCTTTCGAAGGATATAATACCGACTACGCTGGCATCGCCCTTACTTTTGAACTGAAAAATTGGCAAGTGAAAGATAAACAGGCATATATTTTAGGCTCAGGGGGCGCATCATTGGCGATAGCCCACTACCTGAGTGATCAAGGTGCACAGTCGGTAACGATTGTTTCCCGTTCCGCCGGCCAAAAAAATGGCCCTTGGAAATATATTGATTACGCGGAACTTAAGAAACATTCGGGTGATTTCCTGGTAAACTGTACTCCGATTGGTATGTACCCGGATGTCGACGCATCTCCGGTCGACGAAACCGTCATTGCCCAGTTTAATTATTTGTTCGATATGACGTATAATCCGGCTGTTACGAAATTTCTGGGAATAGGGAATAGTTTGGGTAAAGATACCGTAAATGGCCTGGATATGTTAGTGGGTCAAGCCATACGTTCCGTTGAAATATGGGAAGAGCGTACATTTACTCAAGATGAGGTTTTATCTATTTTAAATTATTTCCGAGAGAACTGGAATGGTGCAAAATGAAAGAGAATATTGTATTAATTGGCATGCCGGGTAGCGGAAAAAGTACGTTGGCGCGCATGTTGAGTAACAAATTACGGATGCCGATGATTGATTTGGATACCGAAATCGAAACATATACGCAAAAGGAAATCAGCCAACTTTTCGAAATCGGCGAATCACATTTCCGTGATATCGAAACCGAAGTAGCGAAAAAATTTGCGCTGAAGAAAAATCTCATCATTTCGACTGGCGGCGGCATCATCTTAAGAGAAGAGAATATGCGTGCGCTACAGAAGAATGGAATTGTCATTTTTCTTAATCGTCATATTGAAAAAATTAGTGATGACGTACAAATTGCCACTCGTCCCCTCTTAAAAGACGGCGTGGAGAGACTTCAAAAATTATACGTCGAACGGATTGATTTGTATCATAAATACGCGCATATTACGATTGAAAATAACGACAACCTTATCATGGCACTGAATGAAATAATTGAAGCGCTCAATGCGTATGTTCAGAAAGGAACTGCAAATGAAATTTAACATCATTCATGGTCCGAACTTAAATTTTCTGGGCATTCGTGAACCAGAAATCTACGGACATCAAACGCTTGACGATATTAATCAGGAAATAATGGCCTATGCGATGGAAAATGGACATGAAGTCAGCTTTTTCCAGAGCAATTACGAAGGCGCGATTATCGACCACATCCAAGCAGCGCATTTTGAGAAAATGGACGGGATTGTCATTAATCCCGGGGCCTTCACACACTACAGTTATGCCATCCATGATGCTCTGAAAAGTGTCTCGGTACCCGCTGTAGAAGTTCACTTAAGCGCGGTTCATCAACGTGAGGAATTTCGTAAAATTTCCGTCACGGCACCAGCTTGTATCGGACAAATTTCTGGATTTGGTGCAGACAGTTATATTTTAGGAATCTTGGCAGTGATACGACACAAGTAGCAGACTTGAGGAGGACGCACGATGAATGAGATGGAGACTATTTTAGAATGGACGTTTATCGCACGCAGTGATATTCCAAACGATGTCGCAAAAATCATGGCTTCAACGGAAACACCGATTGCGGCTTTTAAGACGATTCGTGACCGGGCTATTTTTACAAACAAACGGTTGAGTATCCGCGACTCTCAGGGAGTAACAGGTTCGAAAGTCGAAATGTATTCCATTCCCTATACTTCGATTAATATGTGGGCGACTGAAAATGCTGGAATCTCTCTGGATTTGAGTGCCGAAGTTGATTTGTGGACACGTGCCGGTCATTTCAAAATAAACCTTCGACGGGGAATCGATGTGCGCGAATTCGATCAGATTATTGCTGAAGCAATGTTTGGTGTGGTGTAGATTTTTGCTAGTTATGGCCTTGTCGAAGTGAACTTCCTGGATTGGGACATTACGGCATTAAAATTCGGTTAAAACGTTCCAATAAATAGTTATTGGAACGTTTTGGACTTTTTATTCGCTTGAAATGTCCCAATAAGCCGAGATTGGAACATTTCTCTTGAAAAATAGTATCAAAATGTCCCAATTATGGGGACAAACAAAAAACTCAGACTTTTCGGTCTGAGTTTTTTGATTTGAATGCTATTCTCCAACCATCCCATCGCCATCACGGTCAATCATATAGGGATATAACCAATGATCACTGTAGATAGGCATGCTAAACCCAGCATCTTTAGCCTCTTGGATGGTCACTTGCCCGTTTCCATTTGTATCAACCGTGGTAACATCATTAACTTCTGTTTCAATAGGGGCTTCTTCCACAACTGTTTCGACAACGGGAACCTCCTCAACCACTTCTGGTTCCGGTTCTGGCTCGTCGGTCCAACTCAAGCCTGTAGCATAATCGAGATGCACACTCGGTTGAATATTAGGTACATAAATATGGAACATTAGTGCTTCACCGTTATCTTCAATCGACATTCCTTCCATATAAATACCTGAAGCCAACAAATTATCACCTTCAAAATACGGCGTCACTCGGTAACGCACATGGTTCTCGGTCGTTTCAATATAATTCGCAATAAAGTTCTCAAAAGGAATCATACCTTCCGCATTAAACCAACGTGTTCCAGTAATTAAATTTCGTGCATTTGCGTTCTCGCCCGTCAGCTGAAATCCAATCAAATGGCTGCGATTATATAGCCAACCACCTGGAACCACACTATAGTTCTCTTGATTCCAACCGGTTGGATGGATGCTCGAAATACTTCCGCGCTCTTCAGCTGGCATTAACTCCACGCCCAGAACAGCATTTGCTTCAGTCACACGGCCAAGGTGATCCAAGGCGCCATAGTCTTCCCATGCCTCGGTCGAACTTAAATCGGCGTTGGTGAACAGGGGTATGTTATTATTTATTTCAACATAAGTATATCCATTCGCTATCGGTGGTGTCGCTTGATGAATGGTATCGCGTTCGGTAGCCAACTTCTCTTCAGCTGCTGCGGACTCTGCCTGCGCTTTCGATTCTGCTTCTTCTTTTTGTTTAGCAGCTTCCTCTTTTGCTTTTGACTCGGCCACCTCTTGTTTTTTACGTTCTTCTTCCTCTGCTTCCTTCGCCTTTGCAGCTGCTTCTTTTGCTTCTGCCGGGGCCTTACTTTCCAAATCCTCAACAGGGGTGGATTCAACCACCTCGGAAACCCGTGCGCTATTCGTTTCCTCTGCCACTTTTTCGGGTTCGGCCGGCTTCGCACCTAAGAATAGTGTACTCGCCGCTAACAGACCGATTGCATAATTCCGCATTTTTTTATCTGGATTTTTCTTTATAAAATAAAAAATGCAGCCTGCTGAAAATAGAAACACTGCCGCCGGAAACAACACAGTGAGAAATAATGCCGCCACAATAAATGTGATTTTTTTCACTTTAATATCCCCTTCTGTATATGAATGACTACATTCAACATACATCAGGCCCTTGAAACCGTCAATCCATTCTTTCAAAAATGATTAAAAACCACTGAGAGAATGATGAAAGCTGTTGACATCCTCTCTTAAAATTGCGATATTCATACGAGGTATAATTTTGGAGGCGTTACATGAAAGTTAAAGAGATATTTATTGTTGGTTTTATGCTGTTTGCCATGTTTTTTGGAGCGGGAAATTTAATCTTTCCAATTGCACTTGGCTTTCAAAGCGGTAGCAATTTTTGGCCGGCCATTCTGGGATTTATTTTAACTGGCGTAGGGCTGCCCTTAGTTTCTGTCATCGTTGGTTCGATTTCAGAAAATGGTTACCGGGATTTATTACATAAAATTCATCCCACCTATTCAGTGGTCTTCTTGTTAATCATCTATTTAACAATTGGTCCCTTCTTTGCAATTCCAAGAACAGCAACAACAGCATACGAAATCGGAGTCGTCCCATTTTTGGGCACATCCACCAGCATGGGTTTATTTATTTTTTCACTCTTATTCTTCCTGATTGTCTTACTGGTCGCACTGAGCCCAAGCAATCTGGCAGATAATATTGGTAAATACTTAACGCCCGCCTTACTCATTACGATGTTACTGTTAATCGTACGGACAATCGCGCTCTATCGTTCAAACGAAACCCAAACACTGGTGATGGAAACACCCTTTGTTGTCGGTTTCTCTGAAGGTTACCTAACAATGGATGCCATTGCGGCGATTGCTTTTTCGATTGTTGTTTTAAATGCAATTCGTGGAACAGGTGTAACGGATAAGAATGAACTGTTTATCGGAACAATTAAAGCATCGTTTCTCGCAGTTGTTTTACTCGGTTTTATTTATACGGGACTTGGATGGGCTGGAAATAAAATGCCGACACCAGCATCTCTACCCGCAAATCAGAACCTGGGTGCTTATCTTATCCAAATTATTTCAGATGAAGCATTTGGAAGTTTGGGTATCGTTCTACTCGGTATCATGATATTCTTGGCTTGTCTCACAACAGCTGTCGGTTTAATCGCCGCAGTCAGTGAGTATTTCGCTAGTCTGATACCAAGTATTTCCTACCGTACTTTTGCAATTATCTTTTCTACCCTCTCATTCATTTTGGCAAATCAAGGACTGGATGCCGTCATCCAAACCAGTGTTCCGGTATTGGGTATGATTTATCCGATTGCCATCTCGACGGTTCTCCTCATTGCCGTTTCTTACTTTATTCCTTCCGCACGCATCAGTTTGCAGTTGCCATTAGTTTTAGTCGCAATTATCAGCATTCTGTCAGTCGTGCATCAAAATAACTGGTTGCAGGTTGATACCATCGAAAAGCTACCACTTTATGAAGTAAACTTCCAATGGATTCCCGTCTTGATTATTGGTTACGTGATTGGTCAAGCTTTAGGTGCGCGTCAAGAAAAGATTCAGTATCCATCACCATTACACTAGACAATGAAAAACCCTTGAGCACTTACTCGCTCAAGGGTTTTTTATGTGCTAATTCGTAAATATCGACCTGTCCGTTTAGTTCGCCATCATAGCGCATCACAAAGGGTCCTTCTTCAAAGAAACGTGCACTGGCTACAATCGTCCCGTCATTTGCGAAAATTTCAATACTGGATCCGTCGATAAAAATACGGACATCTTTCAGCTGTTCATCCACTAGTGTTTTCCGCGTTTCAGGTTGATTCGTCAACCAATTCCTGCGTTCCAACGTGAAGCTTTTTTCCAAAACGTCATAATACAATTTTGTATCTTCTTTAAGCACAAGTGTGAACGAAGCTTCCGCTTCTATGTTCATTACTAATTCATAAGCATATTCGTCCGATGCAACTAACCATGGTTCCGTCAGGGCATAAGTCGTTTTATTTTTACGTAACAATGCTAATTCAACAACTGGAATTTGCTTCAACTTTCCCTTTTCGAACTTTAATTCGCGCGGGATGGTCAAATTATGAATCCAACCCTCTGCTATTGTAGGTACAGCTTGCTCAACAGCCGGCTCCATCACACCCATCCAGGCAAATAAAATGCGTCTGCCGTCATCCGCTTCAAATGTCTGGGGAGCATAAAACTCAAATCCCCAGTCTATTTCGGTCATCGGCTCATCCGCCAATTGGAACTTAGAGCCTGTTTTCTCAACTGGAAAATAAACGCTATGATAAATATTTTGGAACTGGTCGCCCTTTGCTTTCAACCCTTGCGGTGAAAGTAAGCATACCCACTGGTCATCGATCTGAAATAAATCCGGACATTCCCACATATAGGCTTTGCCGTCAGCCGGTAGGATTTCGCCTAGATAGTTCCATTCTCTGAGATCATCCGAGGCATACCAAATGGCGGTCCCCTTCAAATCATCTGTTTGAGCACCCAACAGGAGAAACCATTTATCATCCGGTTGAGAATACCAAACTTTAGGATCTCGGACATGTCTAGTAAAACCTTCGGGATGTGCAAATAAGGGGCCATTCTTTTCAAAGGTTAGACCATCAGCTGAAGTTGCATAACATTGGTAACTTTTTTTAGTGCCATCTTCTTCAATGACATTTCCGGTATAAAATAAATACAAAACATCATCTTTTACGACCGCAGACCCGGAATAGATACCATCTTTATCATAGTATTCAGAAGGAGCCAACGCAATTTCCCGTCTTTCCCAGTCCACCATATTATCAGAAACCATGTGTCCCCAGTTTTTATTGATATGTTTCGTACCAGTGGGGTTCCACTGGTAGAAAACATGATACTTCCCATTGAACTGCACCAAGCCGTTTGGATCATTTAACAATCCGTGTAACGGCGTGATGTGATAAGCCAATGGGTATTTTGATTGTGCTACTACACCATCTAACATAATAAAACTCCTAAATCTCTTTTAAGTCTTCGTCTTTGAACCCAAAGAAATATGTCAAAGCGAAGCCGGTTGCAATTGCAATGACGTTTACCAAGATATACGGTAGCAATTGACTGTCCAAGTACAAAAGAATTCCCGGGATAACAGTGATAGACATGCCTGAGCCTGCTAATTGCAAGATATTGGCAACAAAACCACCGACTGCCCCACCGATTAATCCCATTACGAATGGTTTTCCATACCGTAAGTTGACTCCGAAAATAGCTGGTTCCGTAATTCCTAAGAAAGCAGATAGTGCGGATGGGAAAGCCAAAGCTTTTAGTTTCACGTTCTTCGTTTTCAATCCAACAGCTAATGTCGCGCCACCTTGAGCTGCCATCCCACTGGTAATAATCGCGTTAAAGGGGTTCTCTCCCAAGTTCGTCAACAATTGAACTTCCAAGAAGTTGAAGATATGGTGAACACCTGTCACAACGATGACTTGGTTCAGTCCACCGATAATTAAGCCGGCCAAACCAAACGGTAGTGATAGTAGCCATTGTGTTGCGTTTAAGACGACTGTTTCAAATGAGTGGAAAATTGGACCAATAATCATTAAGGACAGGATACTCATAATTAGCAATGTCAAAAATGGCGTAACCAGTAAGTCAAATGTCTCAGAAACAACTTTATGTAATTTCTTTTCGAGCTTCGCGCCAAGAATTCCGGCAATAAAAGCTGGAAGAACCGTTCCTTGATACCCCACAATCGGGATAAAACCAAGCAACATAATAGGCGAAGCATCCCCCGCCGCAACAGCATAAGCATTTGGCAAGGACGGATTTACCAACATCAATCCAAGAACTATCCCAATAACCGGACTTCCACCGAAGACCTTAAATGTTGACCAAGCAACCAAAGCAGGTAAAAATGCAAAAGCAGTATCAGTTAATACTTGTGTATAAAGTAAAAAATTCTGACTAATTGAATCAGGCGTCATCCCGAAAATGTCTAGAATTTGCGGTTGCGTCAAAAGACCACGAAGTCCCATAAATAATCCAGTTGCCACTAACACTGGAATAATTGGAACGAACACGTCACCAAATGTCCGAATTGCGCGTTTGAAGAAGTTTCCTTCCTGCACTACTTGTTTTTGTTCAGAACGTGATACTTCGGCAACACCTAATTTTGCAACCTCATCATAAATCTTGTTTACTGTACCCGTTCCAAAGATTATTTGATATTGGCCTGAGTTGAAGAAAGCCCCTTTAACCTTATCAATATTTTCAACCCGATCTTTGTCAATCAACTTCTCGTCATTGATCATCACACGAAGCCGCGTCGCACAATGCGATACGCTGGCGATGTTCTCCTCTCCTCCGATAGCCTGAATAACCTCTTTTGCAATTTCTCTGTTCTCCAACTTTGTTTCCTCCTTTATTTCCGGTACCGGTCCCACAATGCCTCAAAATAAATGAGGGACCGGTCCCTCATTGACTTTCTTAGAATTTACCATGTTATGAATACGCTGTCAAGCGTTATCAACAACACTGTCTCTTTTTAAAAATGTCACAGCGATTATACTTTCCCTCGCAATATCTCTTCCTTGAATCTGTGCAAATAAATTAAAAGCAGCCGTTTCACCCACTAATTCGTGGTGGAAATCCATCGTTGTCAATGGCGGCGTTAAAAATTCACTGAAGGCGTACCCCCCGAATCCCGCCAACGAAATATCTTTGCCAACCATCAACCCCAGTTCATGCGCAGCGCGATAAAATCCCATGGCCATATTGTCGGTCGCACAAATATATAAAGTTGAACGTGGTTTTTTAAGCAAATCCAACGCCAAATAATAGTTGTCTTTCGTCCGAAATGTTGACATCACTTCGGTAACAGACACGCCCGCTTCCTGAAACGTTTCCCTGATACCGCGTTTGCGTTCGACACCGATAGAATAATCATTTTCAGTAACACCGATATACGTCACCGTTTGATGATTGAAAGAAAGTAAATGCGAAGCAAGCTTCTTCCCCGCTGCATAATTGTCGTGATTGACCGAAAAAACATCCGCGTGGTTCTGCCCTATAAAAAGAATCGGAACCGAGATTGCTTCTTGCGCTTCAAGGTGCTGCGGTGTAATTTCTGTTGCAATTAAAATAATGCCCGCCACTTTATTTTGCATGAGACTGTAAATACTTTCAA
Source organism: Jeotgalibaca porci (assembly GCF_011299095.1). Taxonomy (NCBI): domain Bacteria; kingdom Bacillati; phylum Bacillota; class Bacilli; order Lactobacillales; family Carnobacteriaceae; genus Jeotgalibaca; species Jeotgalibaca porci. The sequence goes on from NZ_CP049889.1 coordinate 266,391, forward strand.
TCTCTCGTTCAACCGCCAAGTCCGTATTGGATATCAGAATTTGATAGCCCTCCTCCCGAGCCGTTCGATTAATACCGTCCAACATACTCATCGCAGACGGGGAATCAATCCGAGGAATAATGACCCCGATAAAGTTACTCTTGTCTGATTTCAATGTCCGTGCAAATTCATTTGGAACATAATTGTACTTCTCAATCACTAATTTTATTTTTTCAGCTGTTTCTTCACTCACGTAGCCATCATTCAGATAGCGCGAGACGGTACTTTTGGATACGCCAGCTTCTTGGGCAATTTGTCTGATTGTGATCATAATGCCACCACCTTTTCAAAATTCATCTTCATTTTATCATAGAATCGAAAAAGCGCGTGCGATTCTTTGTCGTGGGGTGTGTTTTTGAGCACGTTTACGAGACGCTAAACTCCCCCCCTCGATAAAGCCGAGGAGAGGAGTTTGTGTCACGCGTTATACAATTTCTTCAACTGCTGCTTCTTCTTTTATTTCTGATATCTGAGCAGTCGCACTTAATGTTTCATTTAATTCAGCCAGTTTAGAACCAACATTACTATTTCCAACATAGTTATTAATCAAGTCGGTTAGATCCAACCCCATCGTTTCTTTCAAACTTTCCTGGATCCCCGCAAGTGTTTTTGTTGTGTAGCCACTTACTTGTGAAACACCGTTTCCTTCACCGCCATCAATAATCGTAATTTTATCGATATTACTAATTGGCTCAGCTGCAGCTCTTACAATTTCTGGATAGACTTTCAGTAACTCAAGCATAATTGCCTGTTGACCATAGGCTTTGTAGGCTTCTGCAAGTTTTTGCGCTGCTTCTGCCTTTGCTCTACCCACTTCCGAAATACGCAATGATTCTGCTTCTGCATTTGCTCGTCCGACTTTTTCGATACTGTCCGCTTCAGCTAGGGCATTTAATTCAATTTCTTTCGCGCTTGCTTCTGCGTCCAAAATCCGCTTTTGTTTATCGGCTTCGGCACTTTGCACATCCGCATATCGTTTAGCGTCAGCTGCTTTCTCAACTTCAGCTTCTAATTTCTTAGCCGCCAAGAAAACTTCTTCCGTTTCAATTTCAATTTGTTTTCTACGCTCAACAAGTTCAATTTCTTTTTGCTTGATAACCAATTCTTTTTGCAATTCAGCATCTTGAAGCTGATAAGCTTTATCAGCGATGGCTTGTTGAATGTCTTGTTCACGCTTGTACTCTGCTAACTTCAATTGCTTTTCTTTTTCAGATAGGGCAATTTCACCCGCACGTCTATTTTCTGCTTCACGTGCCTGCATCATTGCGTCTGCTCTTTGAATTTTGGTTGTTTTTTCTGCTTCCGCTTCAGCAATTTCAGCATTCTTCTTCACTTCAGCAATTTGTGGACGACCCAAGCTCTCTAAATAACCGTTTGAGTCGGTTACATCTTTGATTGTAAATGATACAATCTTTAATCCCATTTTCTCCAAATCTTGCGAAGCAACTTGCTGAACTTGCGCACCAAATTCATCACGTTCACGGTAGATTTCTTCAACAGTTAAACTCCCTAAAATAGCACGCAAGTGACCTTCTAATACTTCTTGCGCTTCTTCTTCCAATTCATGCGTTTCTTTTCCTAAATATTGTTCAGCCGCAGTCGCGATTTCTTCCACTGAAGAACCAACCTTGATGATAACTGTTCCCGTTGCGGAAATCGGTACACCTTGTCTGGTATAAACTTCACTTGCCGCAACTTCCAACTTGCTGGACATTAGTGAAATACGTTTTCCTTGTTGGAAAATAGGCCATAGGAATGTCCCTCCACCGCGGACAATTTTCATTTTATTGTTTTCTCTATCTGTAAATACACTCGTTCCTTTTCCTAGAAAACTCCCACTAACGATCAAAGCTGTATCAGGCGATACCGTGACGTAACGACCAATGATTGCAACTAGAAATACAATGACGATTACTGCTATACCAATCCAAATGATATAATTTTCCATTCATTATCCACTTCTTTTCTATAGTTTCTTTATTTTCCCCAACGACTCTCCAACGGGGGTAAAAATTCTTTTATTTCTTCCGGTGAAACAAAGACAATTGCATCCTTGACATCTCGAACACGAATCGCTTGACCTGTTTCAATCCGTAATAACTCTTCTTCGCCTTGCTGGTGATAAATTTTTGCTGTCGCCGCTACATTCCCGAATACAGTGTATAAAACGACTTCACCCAAGCGCTCTTTCGTAAGAGCAACAGTTACCTTCCCAGGCTCCCCAATATAATTTTTTCGGGACAAAAGCGCATTTGTCTCTGCTTTCTCCTGAAATGGAACAAAGACAAAAACTTTTATGAAAATAATTGCAACAGAGACACCTAAAAAAATTCCTGTTAAGAGAAACATATTATTTTGTGCATCCTCACTCATTTTGGTCATAAACATTCCCACAATGAATAAACTGATAAAAACGTCACAAATATCGTAGTACTCCAACGTCAAGAAATCTTTAATGGGGATGGATACAACTGCACCTACTATTCCGATGATCATTATAATATTCGCAGTTGTTAGAGACTCAATAATTGCTTGCAATTCGCCCACCGCCTCTCAAATTACGTGAAATTGCTTACATTCTTTAAACAACTTAAGCATACTACAAAATAAACAACATGTATATTTATTTTCAAAAAATAATAATGAATCCATCTCTGTAAACAACCTGATTGCAGAGATAGACTCACTATTCAATTTACAGCTTTAGCAAGAACCATGAATCACAATTTTATGCGGAATCACAATCCTTTTAATCGGTTCATCATTATTTACAATTTGCGCGACCAACTGCTTAACTGCCTCTAGTCCTAAATCAAAAATATGAATATCAACAGATGATAAAGATGGACTCGAAAGTTCAGAGAGAATGGTATTATTAAACCCCATCAACGCGACGTTTTGCGGCACTGTTAAACCTTGTTCATGCAATGCTTGTAACACTTTCACAGCCAAAAAGTCATCTTCTACTAAGATAGCTGTTGGTGGAAGTATGCTAGCCATCAGCTTTTTTATCACGTGGTTCTCATCCTTTGATTGGATTTCATTTTGAATGATATATTCCTGACGAATGGGTATCCCGGCTTCTTGTAAAGCTTCCTTATACCCCGATATCCGTGCAATTGTCATCGTGAAACTGTCCTTCGCACCAATAAATGCAACTTGTTTATGACCGTGATTCAAAAATGTCTGAGTCGCTTCTTTCGCCGCAGCGACGTTATCGTTATCGATCCACGTAATCTTACTGGAAGCTATTGAAGGCTGACCAATCACAACAAACGGAAATTTTTGAGCTAGTAAATACGCCATGATTGGGTCATCTATCCGCGAATACAACATTAAAATACCATCTACGCGCCTCCCTTGTACCATATTAATAACATCGTTTAAAATTTCCGTCTCATTTTTCCCTGTTGTTAATTGAATACCATATTTATGTTCATGCGCACCTTCACTGATTGCACGCAATACCTCCGTAAAAAAAGGATTCTGAAAAGCACTATTGCCAGAACTAGGAAAGACAATCCCCACAACATTCGTACTTTGATTAACCAAACTGCGGGCAATGAAATTGGGATGATACCCCAATTCATCCATAGCTTCGCGCACTTTCATTTTTGTTTCTTTACTGATTCGGGGACTGTCAGAAATCACCCTTGAAACAGTTGACATCGAGACGCCCGTTGCCTCAGCAACGTCGCGGAGCGTAACAGCCATCAAATCACCCTTTCACGGCGCCAGCAGTAATACTCTTGATGATATGTTTTTGACTGGATAGGTAAAAAACAATAACAGGAATAATGGCTAGTACGAGTAAGGCCATTAAAGCACCATAGTCGGTATTACCATAAGAACCTTGTAAATATTGAATCGCAATTGGAATGGTCTTATACTCGGTACCCAGTAAAAGATAAGGTAACAAGTAGTCATTCCAAATCCACATCGCATTCAAAATCGAAACCGTAATGACCGTTGGCTTCAAGATAGGTAAAACCACTAAGAAGAACGTCCGAATCGGACCGCACCCGTCAATAATCGCTGCCTCTTCAATTTCTTTCGGTACTGATTTGATAAAGCCGGTAAATACAAATACCGATAAACCTGAGCCGAATCCGAGGTAAACAAACACAATGCCCAACGGATTATCCAAATGCATTTGGTTCGCAAACCACGTCAATGTAAACATGACCATTTGGAATGGCACAATCATTGAGAAGACAAATAAATAATAGAGTGCCGAGGTAAATTTGTTCTTTACGCGGACAATAAACCACGCTGTCATGGATGTTAATAGAACGATGGTCCCAACTGATAAAACAGTAATCAAGACGGAATAGCCAAATGCATACCAAAAATTAACTGTCTCGATTCCTCGTATGTAGTTATCCAAACCGACAAACGTCGTACTATTTGGTAAGGAGAACAGATCTTCACTGATATACAATTTCCCTTTGAAAGAGTTAATAAAAATCAACAGAATTGGCGCTAAAAAAATTACTGCCAATCCGAGTAATACCACAAACCAAATTTTATCGCGTCGGGCTTTGTTTATTTTTTCATTCATCAGTGTTCGACCTCCTTACTGCGCGTTAAGTAAACCTGCGTAATGGCAATGATACCGACCAGGATGAAGAAAATGACTGCCTTCGCCTGTCCGACACCTTCCCACCCCATCCGACCATAGAAGGTTTTGTAAATATTCAAAGCCAACATCGTTGTGTTCTCAGCCGGAGCTCCATTCGTTAATGCCAAGTTCTGATCGAAAAGTTTAAATGAATTCGTCAGTGTCAAGAATAAGCAGATGGTAGCTGAGGGCGTCACCAATGGAATTGTCACATTTTTCAGAATTTGTAGTTTGCTGGCTCCATCTATTTTGGCAGCTTCAAACAAATCTTCGGAAATGTTTTGAATCCCAGAAATGTAAATAACCATCATATACCCAATCAATTGCCAGTTCATCATGATAACCAAGCCCCAGAATCCGTAGCTTGGATTGAAGGTAATCGTGACACCAAAGTTATATAAAATAGAGTTAATAATTGCCAACCAAACATATCCTAAAACGATTCCGCCAATTAAGTTTGGCATAAAGAAAACCGTTCGATATAGCTTTGTTCCTTTAATTGTTCCTGTTAAAAGTAACGCCAACAAAAACGCCAAGATATTAATAGATACTACCGAAACAACCGTGAATTTAACCGTAAACCAAAGTGCACTTACAAACGTTGGATCTGCGAAAGCTTTTTTATAATTCTCAAAGCCAATCCATACCGCATCACGAACCGTATTAAACTCCGTGAACGATAAATACACACCTAGGATAAACGGAATTAAAAACGCAATGATAAAAGCGAGCAGTGTTGGCAGTACAAATATGGGAAAATATTTTTTTAACGACTTATGCATCGTTAATCCCTCCTATATAAGATAAAAGACAATTAGTCTTCCCAGAGTAATCCAAGAAGACTAATTGAGGAATGATTTTATTGTTGCGTTAAAGCTGCTTCACGTGCCCATGCATCCACAACTGTTGTTTCTACCTCATCCCATGTTGCTTGATCTTGTGCATACATCAGTAGACCGTTACCAAAGTCATTCTTGAATGCTTCACTTGGGAATGTCGTAAATGTCCAAGGAACACTGTATTTAGATTCATCGTTCATAGAACCTAAAACGTCTTGTGCCAATGGATCAGTTGGGAACTCGTCTTCACCAAACGTATTGAAGGTTGGAATAAAGCCGAATTGGTTGACAACATAGTCTTTACCTGTTTCAGAGCTATACATCCACTCGATAAAATCAAGAGAAGCTTGAATATCTTCTTCAGATGCTTGGCTGTTTACCGCCATGAAGTTTTCAGTTCCGATTGCCAAACCTTGATTTTCTTCGCCCTCTACACCCGTGTAGATTGGCATGAAGTGAACATCTTCTTCATTTACAACGTTCCCTTCTGTACCGCTGATTTGACCCCAACCCCAGTTACCATTTTGAACCATTGCAGATTGGCCAAGTGCAAACTCAGTCATAGAGTCTGTCGTTGTTTTTGCGCCCAGAAGTCCCGGTGCGTTTGTGGAGTTGTTGATGTATAAATCAAAAATGTTTTGGTATTGTTTACCATACTTGAATGTCAGTTCGGACATTGTATCCACGTCCGCATCACGGTATTCATAGTAGACTGGCAAATTCGCCAAATGCGTTTGCCATCTCCATTGGTCTGTAGAAGCTAAGGAAGTTGAGGAGAATACGCCTTGAATACCTAAATCGTCTTTCAAAGCTGTCATATCTTCTACAACTTCTTTCAATGCATCAAAGTTATTGATGTCATCTACTGAATCGAAGTCAGTTGCTTTATTATCTAAAGCAAAATAATCTTCCATAATTGCTGCATTGTAAATGATTCCGTAGCCTTCAACGGTAATCGGAATAGCAGCGACACTGTCATCTGCACCGGTGATAGCCAAATCTTTGTCGACTAGCCAGTCATAAACGTCAGTATCCGCCAAATCTAAGGTATAGTCTTGCCAGTTTTGATAACCGATAGGACCGTTAATAAAGAAAATAGTCGGAGGTGCTGATTTTGTAATTTCTGATTTCAAAGTTTGTTCATAGGTTCCGCCCGCAGCTGTAACCATTTTTACTTCTACACCTGTTTCTTCGGTATAAGCTTCTGCCAAATCCTCAATTGCATCTGCAATTTCAGGCTTGAAGTTCAAGTAATAAACGGATCCGCCACTTGCAGTCTCAGTAGAATCGGCTGTTTCTGAAGTTTCAGTCGTGCCATCTGTCCTTGTTACGGATTCTTGTTCTTCTGTTTCGCCCCCACCACAAGCTGTCAATAAAGTAAGTAAACTAACGGTTGATAATAAAGATAAAACTGATTTTTTCATCATGATTCTCCTTGTCCTGTTTTATTTAAATGTACGATGATAAAATAATTAATCTTTACAGCCTAAAATGCTCGACGCTTGCACCTCCCTTGGATATACTACCTTGTTAAAATCAGCTTTGGCTCCTCTCACCAAATTTGGAAACCGAACTTTGGAAACGGTTTCATTTTGAATTAAAAATTTACTTGCTGTTAAACAAGAATAAAATGTTTTTGAGCAAGCGTTTGCATTACAAATTAAGAATAGCACTATTTTTAATTTCTAGCAATAATAATTCGACAAAATGTTTGATATTTTTTATTACGGTTTCGAGATTTATGACTTGCATTTACTTTTAGTAAGTGTTATTATATTCATAGTGTTTCGAACACATATATTTCATATTCGAAGGAGAGTTCATTCATGTCACAATTTACTGATTTAGTTAGAAGCCGTCGTACGCGTTATGCGATTGGAAACAACACAGAACTTACAAAAGAAGAAATCACTGCTCGCCTACGCGAAGTAGCACGTGAAATTCCTACTGCAAGCAATAGCCAAACAAGCCGTTTAGTTCTTGTTTATGGTGAAGATAACGAGAAACTTTGGGATCACATCATGGAAGTACAAAAAGATGTCATGCCTGAAGGAATGTGGGAAATGATGTCAGGCGTTATGCTTGGAGCAAAAGGTGCTGTTGGAACAATCTTGTTCTTCGAAGACCTGGATGCTGTTGAAGCAATGCCAGCTCAAGGCGAACGTGCTGAAACATACAAACAACATAATAATGCAAACGTCCAATATGCATCATGGTTGGCGTTGACTGAATTAGGTCTAGGCGCAAACTTACAACATATGAACGTCGGCCATAAATACGGCTTCGATAAAGGCATTCTTGAAATGTTCAACTTACCAGCAAACTACGAATTAGTGGCACAAATGCCATTCGGTTCAATCGAAGGCGACGCAAATCCAAAAGAATACATCGCTGACGACGTACGCGTCCAAGTAATCGGCGAATAATAGTGAGAATGCGCACTCCCCTATCCTGGGGGGTGCTTTTTTTGTGCAAGTGGGGTGATTGGGTGTGGCTGGCCTACTCACACTTGCGAGTGAGCTCATTTGCATAATATGGCTCACTCAGAGAGGAAATTTATTTTGAGTGAGCTTTTTTCTTTAATAAAGCTCACTCAAACATATAAAACAGCTTGAGTGAGCCATTTAAATCAAAAAAGCCTACTCACGAGAATGAGTAAGCCCCTCAATTATTTATTTGGTTAATCCCAATATCAATTCACGATAAATATCAAAGAACGCAAGATAATAATCTTTGCGCACATATTCATCCGTTTTATGGGCCATCTTTGTTTCACCAGGTCCGTACATCATGAACGGGAAGTTTTTATCCTTGCCACGCAACAGATTGGACGCATCTGTTACCCCAGGTGAACCTTCTACTTTAATATCCAGATTCAGATGTTTTTTGCCTAGCTCTTTTGTCAACTCAACCATGTCCGATTTCCCAGTCGTGAAAACACTTGGCAGAGACATCGTAACTTTCACTTCAATTTTCGAGCCTTCTTGGTTATATTTCTCAGCTGTCTCTTTGAATAATGCGATGACTTCGTCGTTATCAAATTCTGCGATTGTGCGTACGTTAATTTCCGCCACTGCTTTTTCTGGGACAGAGTTCACTTGGTTTCCGGCATTTAAAATGGTTGTGCTCATCACTAATTTGCCTAGAACCTCGTTACTGCGTGGATCGTTATTCAGTTTCTCGTCCAATTCCAACAAGTATTTCATAATTGGATTAATCGCATTGTAGCCGTGGTTTGGCATGGAGCTGTGCGCCGCTTCACCCAGAGACGTAATGCGGAAGTTCAAAGAACCTTTGTGCGAATAAATGATCGTTTCCGGGGATGGTTCAGCCACCCATAAGTAATCCACGTCGTCCATGTAGCCTTCTTCGTAAAGTTTCTTGGAACCTGCTCCTCCAACCTCTTCACCAGTCGTTGCCATGAAGCGAACGGTACCGTTCTTCAACTCATTGTTAGCTTTCAATTCAATCATCGTTAGTGCCAAGTTGACTAGCCCAGATTTCATGTCATTCGTGCCACGACCGTATAGATTGCCGTTGCGTTCAGTCATGACAAATGGATCAGACTTCCACTCACTCTCATCCCCCGCCGAAACCACATCCATATGACCGGAAATACCGATCACCGGACTGCCGCTACCAATTTCTGCGACTAGGTTTACACGTGTTTTAGTAACTGGAACGATTTTGGATTCAATGCCATACTCAGCAAACAAATCCTTTAAGTAATTTGCTACCTCTATTTCATTCTCGTTGACTGATTTAATTGCTATTAAATCTGCAAGTATCTGTAATTTCTCTTCTTCTGTAAAGCGTTTCAAAATAATTCCTCCCTATATAAGAAACTAATCGTTGTATATAAACCATATCACATATATTATTTTTTTGTTGCTATACGGAACCAAAGATAGAAGTTAAATAAACTTTCGAAAATATGTTAATTTTTATCAAATGGCATTTACTCTTAAACCACGTAACAAAAAAAGAGCCCAAAACATTGTTAATTCAATGTTTTGGTACTCTTTAAATTTATTACCCCACAGACCCTTCCATCTCATAGGCAATCAAACGATTCAACTCTACCGCATATTCCATCGGCAGTTCTTTGGTGAATGGTTCGACGAATCCCATGATGATCATTTCAGTGGCTTCTTGTTCGCTGAGTCCGCGACTCATGAGGTAGTACAATTGTTCTTCAGATACGCGTGAGACTTTGGCTTCGTGTTCTAATGCAACGTTTCCGTTATGAATTTCATTATAGGGAATTGTATCGGATGTCGATAGGTCGTCCATAATAATCGTGTCGCACTCGATATGTGAAATCGATCCTTCTGATTTCTTACCGAAGCGCACGGTTCCACGGTAGTTTACGGCCCCGCCGTCTTTGGCGATGGATTTGGAAACAATGGAACTGGATGTGTTTGGTGCGTTATGCATCATTTTCGCACCGGTATCTTGAATTTGACCTTCTCCTGCGAAGGCAACTGTCAGCATCGTCCCACGTGCACCGCGTCCGTTTAGGTACACACTTGGGTATTTCATGGTTGTTTTGGATCCTAAGTTCCCGTCAATCCATTCCATCGTCGCATTTTCAAGTGCGTGTGCGCGTTTCGTCACCAAGTTATACACGTTGTTCGACCAGTTTTGAATGGTCGTGTAACGGCAGTATGCGTCTTTTTTAACGACAATCTCAACGATTGCGGCATGGAGAGAGCTGGATGAGAATGTTGGTGCAGTACACCCTTCTACGTAATGGATACTGGCGCCTTCGTCCACAACGATTAACGTCCGTTCGAATTGTCCGGAACCTTCGTTATTCATCCGGAAGTATGTCTGCATTGGCACATCACAGCGCACACCTTTTGGTACGTAAATAAATGTACCACCGGACCAGACTGCTGAGTTCAAGGCTGCTTCGAAGTTGTCCGTTGGTGGAACGACTGTGCCGAAGTGCTCTTTGAATATTTCCGGGTATTCTTTCAAGGCTGTATCCGTGTCGGTAAAGACGATACCCATTTTTTCAAATTCTTCCTTCATACTGTGGTAAACAGCTTCGGATTCGTATTGCACCGAAGCACCGGCTAAATACGCGCGCTCTGCTTCTGGAATCCCGATTCTTTCGAAAGTTTCTTTGATTTTATCCGGAACATCATCCCAGGTCCGTGCTACTTTATCGGTAGCGGTTTGGTAATAAGTAATGTCATCGAAATCCAGTTCGGATAAATCGGGACCCCAATCTGGCAATTTAGACTTTTGAAAGACTTCTAATGATTTTAACCGGTAATCCAACATCCACTCCGGTTCATTTTTCTTAGCGGATATTTCCCGGACGATGTTTGCATTCAACCCTTTTCCAGTTGAATACACAATCTCGGCTTCATCCCGAAAACCAAATTTGTAATCGTCTAGTACAGGTACGTCGCTCATATGGATTCCTCCTTCAATTCGTGGTCTGGGTTCAGTAGGATGCGTTCTAATGCCTTCCAAGACAACGTTGCACATTTAATCCGAGCTGGAAATTTAGCAACGCCACCCAGTACTTCCGCATCACCCAAGTGTGATGGCTCAGATTTTTGACCTTGAACCAACAATAAGAATTCTTCTATGATTTGCTTGGCTTCCGCCATTGTTTTCCCTTTGATAAGCTCCGTCATCATACTGGCACTGGCGGTACTAATGGAACAGCCGTGTCCGGAGAATTTTGCTTCTTCTATGACATCATCCGTTATTCGTACATGTAAAAGAATGACATCCCCACATGTCGGATTATGCAATTCAAGGCGCCCGTTCGCATCGGATAATTCACCGAAATTACGTGGGCTGGATGAATGATCCAAGATGACTGCCCGGTATAGATTTTCGAGTCTAGATAAGGCCATGTGTGAAAAACTCCTTTACTTTAACTAATGACACCAGAAACTGCTCTGCTTCTTCCTGTGTATTATAGAAATAAAAGCTGGCGCGTGCGGTTGCATGAACGTCTAAGTGACGCATCAATGGCTGCGCACAATGGTGGCCGGCCCGAATCGCAATCCCTTCCATGTCAAATCCAGTCGCCACATCATGCGGATGGACACCATCAATGTTAAAAGTTAGGATACCCGTACGCTTCTCGGGATCAGTCGGTCCAAAAAGTGTAATCCCTGCAATTTCTTGAATCTTCGGCAAAAGGTAGCGCATAATCTGGTGCTCATGTTCTTGAATTTCTGTCATTCCGATTTCATTCAGATAATCAATGGCAGCCTTCAAACCAATTGCGCCAGCGATATTTGGTGTTCCCGCTTCAAACTTATAAGGAAGCGGAGCCCACGTGGCTGTTTCGTCATAAACAAAATCAATCATCTCACCGCCAAATTCGACGGGAGTCATTTGTTCTAGTAAGGCTTCTTTTCCGTATAAAACACCGATACCTGTTGGGCCACTCATTTTGTGTCCGCTAAAGGCAAAGAAATCAGCATCCAATTGTTGCACATTAACTGTCATATGCGGCGTACTTTGTGCGCCGTCGACGACGATGTATCCGCCCACCGCATGTATCAATGCTGCGAGTTCCTTAATCGGATTAATTGTTCCCATCACATTTGATGCTTGCGTCACTGCCAGTATTTTCCCTTTTGAAGAAATGACCGTCTGTGCCGCAGTCACATCCACGCTGCCTTCTTCGGTTAGTGGTAGATAAACGAGACGTGCTTGTTTTCGTTTCGCCAGTTGTTGCCACGGAACCAAGTTTGAATGGTGCTCCAAAGCTGTGATGTAAATTTCGTCCCCCTCTTCAACAACCTGATCACCAAATCCTTGTGCGACCCAGTTCAATGAAGTCGTTGTCCCACGGGTAAAAAGTACTTCTTTTGTGGAGGCGGCGTTGATAAATGCACGTACTGTTTCTCGAGCCTCTTCGTACTGTTTCGTTGCCCGTTCACTCAGCGTATGAACGCCGCGGTGAACATTGGCATTGTCATGTGCATAATAATTTTCAATGGCAGAAATAACCTGTTTTGGCTTTTGTGTCGTAGCTGCATTATCCAAATAAATGAGCGGTTCGTCATTTACTGTTTGAAACAAGATTGGAAAATCTTGTCTCACTTTAGCTATCTCCATCAGTTCTCAGCCCTTGTCAATTTTTTATCAATCATCTCAACTAATTCGTCTCGGATTTCTTTCAAAGGAATCGCAGTAATCACTGCTCCCAAGAAACCGCGAATCACAAGACGTTCTGCTTCTTCTTTTTCAATCCCACGACTTAACAAATAGAACATTTGCTCCGGGTCTACTCTCCCGACACTCGCTGCATGTCCGGCCGTTACTTCATTCTCGTCAATTAACAAAATAGGATTTGCATCACCACGAGCGGATTCTGATAGCATTAATACGCGACTTTCTTGTTGCGCATCGGCTCCTTTTGCTCCTTTGATGATATGACCAATTCCGTTAAACGTCAGTGTTGCGCGGTCCAAAATAACGCCGTGCTGTAAAATGTGTCCAACCGAATGATTGCCGTAGTTCGTTACCCGCGTATTAATACCTTGGATTTGGCGTTCTGTGGAAATAGCAACAGCTTTAATGACACTGTTCGATCCATCGCCAATTAAATCAGAATCAAAGTCGGCAATAATGTTTCCGTCGTTCATAATACCAATCGCCCATTCAATCACAGAATCGCGTTCAAGATGACCGCGGCGACTAATGAAGGCAGTTGTATTTACTCCTAGGTTATCGACAGCCGAGAACTTCACTTGTGCGCCTGGACGCGTCACGACTTCAACAACGATATTTGCGCTGTTTTTTTCTGTTCCCTCTGTAATGTATTTCTCTACATACGTAACCGAGCTATTTGGTTCAGCCACAATTAAAATATGCTTGTTCATGGCTTCTTTCACGAAACTATTTTGAACGAATAAGGCTTCTAATGGCTCTTCAATCACAACATTTTTAGGGATGTATAAGAAAACACCACTGTTCATATACGCCGCGTGATAGCCCGTCAATTTATTTTCATCAGGCTTAATAGCTTTCGTCATGTAGTATTTCTCTACGAGTTCCGGATAATCCTGTAAGGCGGTAAAAATATCGGTAAAGATAACGCCAGCTTCAATGAGTTCTTGCGGGAGTTGTTCCATGATGGTTTCTTTCCCATATTGAACAATCTTCGCAACGTCACCGCTCCCGTATTGATACTGTTGGCTGTTGATTAATTCTTCACCGTACTCGGCATTAATCACATCGTCTGTCAAATTCCAACGATGAAAGTTAACCTTTTCAATATCGGGTTGCGGCAAAGTCTCATATGTACTCAAATTAGCGAGACGGAGATTATTCATCCAAGTGGGTTCTTCTTTGAAAGCTGATAGCATGCGTACTTCAATTTCACTCATCTTGGCTCCTCCTAATCTTCGTCTAGTTCGATGTCTAAGCCTAATTCGTCGCGGATCCCACGATAGCCTTCCGCTTCTAAGCGTTTCGCCAAGCTGGCATCGCCTGATTTCACAATTTTTCCGTCCATCATAATATGCACAAACGTCGGCTCGATGTAATTGAGTAAACGTTGGTAGTGCGTAATAATTAAAACACCAAATTCACCACTCAACATTTGATTAATCCCTTTTGATACAACCTTCAAAGCATCGATATCCAATCCGGAGTCAATCTCATCCAACAAAGCAAATGTTGGCTCAATCATCATTAATTGCAAGATTTCATTGCGTTTCTTTTCCCCGCCTGAGAAGCCTTCATTTAAGTAACGTTCGGCCATTTCTTCCGGCATGTCGAGAGTCGCCATGTGTTCGTCTAGTTTCTTAATAAAATCCATTACGGACATCTTATCGTCCTCGGCGCGACGGGCGTTAATTGCTGCGCGCATAAATTGTGCATTGGTAACACCAGTAATTTCGCTTGGGTATTGCATAGCCAAGAATAGTCCAGCACGTGCACGCTCATCTACTTCCATTTCTAGGACATTTTCACCATCCAACAATACTTCCCCTTCTGTTACCGTGTAGCTCGGGTGTCCCATAATTGCTTGAGATAGCGTTGATTTACCGGTTCCGTTTGGTCCCATGATGGCATGAATTTCGCCTGATTTTATAGTTAGGTTAACACCTTTTAAGATTTGTTTATCTTCGATTGCAACATGTAAATTCTTAACTTCTAAAATGGCCATCGTTTTACCTCCCAAAATTATTAAATCTATCTTACCCTTTTTCAATTAGAAAAGCTTTTAAAATCAGTTGAATGCGGCATTAATTTCTTCAATCATTAAGTGTGTGGATTCCAAACCGCCTCCGGATAGATACCACAAATCAGGAGATAAGACAATTATACGTTCATTTTGTGCAGCGTTTGTTTTAGTAATAAAGGCATTATCTAATAACTGTAAATTTTCAGCTGTATCTACTTGAATAGCTTGTGAGCGGTCGATGACAAACAGAATATCCGGATTGATTTCTAAAATGCCCTCGTAACCAATTGTTTGTCCGTGTGTAGATGTTTCAATCTCAGCATTTACAGGCGTGAATCCAAAGACATCGAAAATTTGTCCAAAACGTGAGCCCGAACTAAAAGCGGAAATAGCACCATCGTTTACTAATAATAAAAGAGCTTCCTCTTCTTTGAATGCTGTCGTTTTTTCTTTCAAGTCTGCAATCTCTGTTTCCAATTCCGTCACTTTCGGTTCTGCATCTACTCCAAAAACATCTGCAATCACTTGAATGTTGTGTTGAACAGAGCCCCAGTAATCTGTTTGATCAACAGAAAGCTGTAAAACCGGTGCAATTTCTTGCAATTGTTCAGAGAAATCAGCTAAACGTCCAGAAATGATAATCAAATCTGGCGCAAGTGTAATCAGCTTTTCCATGTCCGGTTCTTTCAAAGTTCCGACATTTTCCATTTCAGAAACAGTATCTTTTAAGTAACCAGGTACATTATTAGTCGCTGCACCAATGATATTCTCGGATAATCCCAAAGCATTCATTGTATCCAACATACCGAAGTCATAAACGACGACACGTTCCGGTTGGTATGGTATTTCCTGTTCACCGATTACATCCGTGACGGTGACGGTGACGGTTTCTTTAGCGACTGTTTCGGATGTTGGTGCTTGGCATGCTCCTAAAAATAGAAGTGCTACTAAAAGTGTAAGGAGTTTCTTTGTCATATAGGTTCCACCTTTGTCTAGCTCATATGGTATAAGCAATATTTTTTACCTTTAATTATTTCAACTTCCATGTCGACATCAAACACTTCTTTTAAATGCTCGGAACAAATCACTTCATCGACCGTACCTGAATGACAAATCTTGCCGTCCTTCATTGCGATAATATTATCTGAATAAGCAGCAGCAAAGTTGATATCATGTAGAACAACTAAAATGGTCTTGCCCAATTCGTCCGCCATATTCCGAATCGTCTGCATCACGACAATGCTTTGCTTCATATCTAAGTTATTGAGCGGTTCGTCCAGCAGGATATAGTCTGTATCTTGGACCAGTATCATCGCCAGGGCTGCGCGCTGAAGCTGCCCGCCGGATAAGGTATCTAAATACCGATCACCGTAGCTTTCTAAATCTAAATACCCCAACACCTTATCGATGACTTCGTAATCTTCCGTCGTCAAGCGCCCTTTGGAGTAGGGAAAACGGCCAAAGGACAACAGTTCACGCACGGTCATTTTTACTTGGTATGTATTTTGTTGTTTCAAAATGGCGATTTCCTTCGCAAGTTCGTCAGTCCGCCATTTCGTAATTTCTTTTCCTTTAATTAAGACATGCCCACTGTCTTTACTTAACAGACGGCACATTGTTGATAGCAACGTGCTCTTCCCTGCTCCGTTTGGCCCAATGAATGCAGTAACGGTTCCTTGTTCGAGTTCTAAGTTAATATCTTTTAAAATGCAGGTCTCGCATATATTTTTACAAAGATTATTTACCTTCATGCTTTTTTCCGCTCCTTCCAGAGTAAGACAAAGAATAGAATTCCACCAAACCATTCAATAATGATGCTGGCATTCGTTTGAAATTGGAAAACTTGTTCAACCATGAATTGGCCCATTAAGAGTGCTATAAAACCCAGTAAGCTGGTTGCCAGAAACAAGACATCCATGCGGTACGTTCGAAAGAGCAGATAGGCCAAGTTAGCTGTCGTAAAGCCAAGGAACATCATGGGTCCCACTAAAGCGGCAGAAACAGCTGATAGAATAACGATTTGGAGCAGGACTTTCTTAATTTGCTTATTGGTATCAATTCCAAGGTTAACAGCCTGTTCGGTTCCCATTCTCAGAACTTCCAAGGTTTTGCGATTGTTCCACAAGGAAATAATAATCGGAACAACCAACAAAATGGCCAGGATAAGGACAAGTGTGTTCACATTTTGAAACGTTGGAAAGAGTTTCATTTGCAAACGATCGTACTCGTTGGGGTCCATGAGTACTTGAAAAAAGGTAGAAATGCTGCTGAAAAGCATTCCAATAACCATTCCAATTAATAGAACACTATGTAGGTCATAGCTGATGTTTTGCCATGAGAAGCGGCTGAGGGCCCAAAAGCTGAGAACCATAATCGCAACGACCAACAAAAATTGCGTGGCTGGCAACAACGTGGTTTGAATGAAACGAAAACCAAAGAAATACAACAGCGTTTGAATCAAACGGTAAAAGGACTCCATTCCTAAAATACCCGGTGTTAGAAAGCGACTATTGACGATGCATTGAAAGGCTAGCGTTGAAATGGAACTGCTCACCCCCACTAATAGGAAGATAAGCACCTTTTTTGCTCGTAATTGTATAATTAACGGGTATGCAAAAGTATTTCCCCAAAAGAGATAGAGTAAAAATGTGACGACCGTAATAATGAGGAGTGATTTAAATGGAAACTGACTCTTTTTCATACGCGGCGCACCTCCTTAAACAACAAATACAAGAAGATAGCCCCAGCAATAATTCCCAGTATTAATTGCACCGGCACTTCATAGGGAGCAATGAGGGAACGCGAGATAATATCGCATATGAGGAGAAAAAATCCACCTGTTAAAGCAACTTTTTGATGCGTTTTCTTTATGTTATCACCGTATTTCATGGCAATAATATTCGGAATAATCACTCCCAAAAATGGTAGACTGCCTGCTGTAATCAAGATAACTGCAACAGTCACAGAAACGAGGAGACTGGCCGAACCGACAACCCATTTGAATGAAATACCTAATGATTGGGCAGCGTCTTCTCCCATTCTAACGACCGTTAAGTAATCAGCGAAGAAATATAAACCAATAACGAGTATTAAAGCAAAGTAAATCAGTTCGTATTGCCCTTGGATAATCAGAGAAAAGTTCCCTTGTAACCATGCGGCAATATTTTGATTCAAATCGTAACGAAACGCTAAAAAATTACTAAATCCTCCGACTATATTTCCAAACATCAGTCCCAATAAAGGAATGAGGAGTTGTTTCTTCATAGGGAAGCGACTGGTTAGAAATAAAAAGAACACTGTTCCTATCGTGGCAAACGCAAATGTAAAGAGCATTTCCCACATTTGGGTCATATTAGGTAAGACAATCATTGCGAGAACCATTCCTAATTTAGCGGACTCTACTGTTCCGATTGTATCGGGCGCAGCAAAGCGATTTTGCGTAATCGTCTGCATCACCATTCCGGATAAAGCCAATCCTGATCCGGCCAAGAACACACTAACAGTTCGGGGGATGCGGGATGATCCAAAAATAAATAATGCGTCCATATCCCCAGTCACAATACTTCCCACTGAAATATCGGCTGTCCCGACAATTAACGAAAGAAGGACTATGAGAATGAGCGGTATTATTCGTATCAGCTTTTTGAGCATAAGCATGACTCATTTCTATCTATATTTTCAATTGAGAATCATTCTCAATTGAAATTAAAAATAATAAGGGATTTGGTTCCCTTTACTTTGAAACTATGTGAGGATAAAAACATAAAAAATTGAAACACTATTCTTCTAAGTTTTAAGAGACATAACCATTACTAATAGTAATGAATACCCTTAAAAGGTATCATGAAGATTTGAAATCGTCAATGAAAATTATGATTATTTGTTCAATATCGAACATGCTTCCTCTCTCATTGTTTTGTAAGAGTATTGCTGTTTCAAAATATAGATATTTATGTCATACTAGATAAGATAATTTTTAGGAGGAGGCTTTCGATATGAAACCAATTATTGGCGTATCCGGGACGCAACTATTGAACCCGGCAAGAGGATTTGAAGGAACGTTGGTGGCTTATACACCGCAAAACTATATCGACACAGTCCAAGGCGTAGGAGCGACTCCTATTATGTTACCAGTTGGAACTGCTGAAGACGCAAAAAACATGGTTGCACTTATTGATGCATTAATCCTTACAGGTGGGCATGACGTGAACCCAGCATTGTATGGAGAAGAACCTCATCGTAACTTGACTGGTATTTTCCCAAAAAGAGATGCGTTTGACTTCGCTCTATATGCTGCTGCAATTGAAAAGGGCATCCCTGTTTTGGGTGTGTGCCGCGGATTACAAATCATTAACGTGTATCATGGTGGGTCTTTATACCAAGATTTACCATCACAATACGGTGATGAACTATTATTACATGTTCAAAAAGCACCTTTTGATATTCCGATGCACAGCATCTCTGTTCAAACTGAGAGTCGTTTATACGAGGCAGTCGGCGCACATACAAGAGTCAATACCTTCCATCACCAAGCTATCAAGCAGTTGGGCAATGATTTAAAGGCTGTTGCACATAGTGTAGATGGTATTGTCGAGGCAATTGAATCTGCTGATCCAAACATTGATATGATTGCCTTGCAATGGCATCCAGAAATTATGGCAACTACAGATACAGCAAACAACCGTCTCTTTGAAGACTTGGTTGCGCGTGCTGCGAAAGCAAAACTAAAATTAAGTTAATGAATAGAAAAAGACCATCCCCGAGTGCGCGCTCCGGAATGGTCTTTTTCTTATGTGTGTGGATATAACGTCATTAAAGCTTGATTGACATGGCTTATAGGCAAACCAATAACACTGGTATAATCTCCTTTTACTTCTTTAACCCAGATACTTGGCATTTCTTGAATGCCATATGCCCCTGCTTTATCCATCGGGCTCCCGGAACGAATGTACTTCAACACTTGTTCCTCAATGGTATCCGACCACTCCCAGAACGTGACTTCTGTTTTAACAGAAAAGTTTTTTTGGTGTGTCGTATTCATGATATGGACACCGGTAATAACACTGTGTGTTTGACCAAAATAAGAACGTAACATGGCAAAGGCTTCTGCTTCATCAGTCGGTTTCCCTAAGACACGGTCTTTAAAAAGAACCACTGTATCTGCACCAATGATGGTAGCGTCCGGGTTGGCAATAAAAATCTTTTTAGCTTTCTGCTTTGCAAGTTGCTCCACTAATAACGTGGCCACTTGAATAAAGGGCTGATCTGCATTTTTTTGAAGGATATTGTCCGTCACTTCTTTCTCATCAACATCTGCTACTTGGATATCAAAATCTGGCGTGATAAGACGTAGCAAATCTTTCCGACGTGGTGATTGACTGGCTAAAATTAGTTTTTGCTTCATTCTTCATTTCCCCTTTAGAGTGAATTGCCCATTAAAGCTGTCATTTTTCGTTCGATTTCAATCCGACTCCGCAAATAGAGCTTTATACCGCTGAGTGAAACGCGCTTATGTAAAGCTTTCGGTTGGAGATGCATCGTTTCCGCCAAATCAACCTGTCGAAATGAATCATGGTAGGCTCCCATTTCAATTGTCCCAGCCAACAAGTCTAACTGACTCTGAGTCCATTTGAATTTCATATATTCTCCCAAAGCGATGGTCTCATTGATGAGTGCTTCATCTGGGTGTTGTTTGTAATTGAATCGAACAGCGTTCATTCCATAATCGTCGTTTGTTTTGAGTTCTTCCAATGCGGTACGGGCGTTCCAGTAAGCGGGGCCATCTATCCCGGCACTGAATCTGGGATTTATAGGCGTGATAATTGTCCCCACTCCTATCCCAAAATAAAGGTCGACGCCAATCGTTTTCATTGTTAAAGAGATTGTATCCATTATTTCAAAGAGATTCGTGCCACTCTTTAAGAGCCCTTGGAATTCATCTCCAATCGTCAGTGTAAATTGTGCGACGATTCGATTCGGGTATTTTTTATTGATATATCGAAGTGAATTGCTCAGTAAGCTATGTGCTTTTTGACGTTCGTGTTGGTTGATAGCTTTCGCGTTTTTAATGTTTCCTATCATGGCAAGGTACATTATCTCAACTCCTTTATAATAGGGTAACATATAAAACCTACTAAATAAAGGGGTGTATTACACCCTATTATTTAGTAGGTTTTTATATTAACGCCTTTAAATAGGCGTATCGTTATCTGAAATATTGGTCGATATAGTTCACTTCTTCTTCTGGTGTCAAGAGCCGCTTCGCTTCTCCAACTGTTCCGCCCTGTAAGTTCCAAATATAATTATGTACGTCTACAGAATTGGTAAAGTCTCCTCGTAACCATTGTTCCAAAGCATTCTGATAGAACACTGCATGATCATATTGCGTTGTATTTAGCACACTCTGCATCTCAAGCAAGCGTTCTTCTGTGATTTCCAAAGTACCCCATTTCGGTGTAGCATGTACTTTCTGATGGGTCATTTTATGAAGAGCATCCATAAATGCTTCTTCCCTGGGCACAGTTCGGCTGCCAAAAATATCTTCTCGTACTTGCAAATTTTCAGCCGCTTCTTCTTTACTAGAACTCGATTCAAATGTCGCGGACTCGTTTGTTTGATTCGCTACTCCAATCGATTCTGTTTCAGGCTTGCTTGTTTCAGAGCCTTGACTGTCGCCGAATAAATAGTTTGCTCCTACTAAAAAGACAATGACCACTAAAAATAAGAATATCAAGCTTTTTAATTTTTTGGATTTCAAATAACACACCTCCTTCTTACTAGCGATTCGCTACCTTAACCATAGCTTTCAGAATGAATAGAAGCAATTGATTTGGATTACTAACAAAAAAGGCCCTGAAATCAGAGTTTTTACTCTAACTTTCAGGGATTTATTTCGTCTTTTTTGAATTAGCCTTCAAAGCCTGATTCATTCAACAAAGCTTCAAATTCAGTTGAAGAAACATCCGTCAGTTTCGCAATCCACGTCTCTTCACGTTTTGTACTGTTAAGCAAACTAGGTTCATCTTCTAATGCTTCGTTCACTGCAATAATTGTTCCCGAAACAGGAAGAGTTAATTCCGTAACAGCTTTCGCTGCTTCGACACCAATAAGTACGTCGTCTATTTTAACAGCACCTTCAGATGGCACGTCTACAAAACTTACTTCGCCTAAATCGTCCTGTCCTTTGTCAGAAAGTCCAATTGTCACGGTGTTGTCTGTTTTTTCAAGCCAGAATCCTTCTTCACTGTATTTAATGACAGTCATTATATCCCTACTTCCATAATTCGTTAAACGTATCTTCATTATAACCCACTGATACGTTATTTTCATCATATAAGAACGGACGACGAATCAACATGCCATCACTCATTAATAAATCTAATTGCTCATCTAGCGAAAGGGACTCAAGCTTGTCTTTCAACTCTAATTCTTTGTAAAGATTTCCACTGGTATTGAACAAGCGTTTTACTGTCAGTTTCTCATTTTCTAAAACATCACGTAACACCTCACGTGGGGGTGTCGTTTCTTTAATGTTCGTCCATTCATAGGCAATACCTTCTTGTTCCAACCATTTCTCAGCTATTTTACAAGTCGTACAGGTTGGATGTCCATAAAACTGAATCATCGTTTTACCTCCTCATTCTTCCTTACTTAAATATAGCATAAGCAGTAGTAGGAGGACCAGAGCGATTTGCAAAAATGAGCGGTTATGGTTCTTAAGCCAGTGCTTTATATTGATGTTCTAACAAATGCAATGCATCACGGAAATGAAGATACTTTTTATATACAGTTAGGTAATTTTCATGATTTACCAGATTCGACTCTATAACGCTGCCCGTTTCTACCTCTAAGGCACTTGCTTCTACCAACAAGACTGCTCCTAAACTGGAACTTTCAGGCGAATCCGAAATCATCAGCGGATAACCTAGAATGTCAGCCGTTAACTGTGCCCAATCTTCTGATGCCAAAAAGCCACCTGATGCTTTCACTGCACGCGTCTTACCGCCAATTCCTTCTAATATACTAAGTACTTCTTTCAAATTGTACAGAATACCTTCTAAAGCTGCTCGCATGAGATGGTGTTTGGTGTGGAAAGCACTCAAACCATAAAAGGTACCGCGTGCTGATCCATCCCAAATCGGTGCGCGTTCGCCATTTATATAAGGAATAAATAACAATCCTGCCGCACCGATTTCTGTTTTACAAAGAGCGGTTGGAAGTTCTTCGTATACGCGCTTTTCTTGTTCGAACAAGAGTGTATTCAGCCACTCGACGACATTCCCGCCGTTATTGACTGCGCCACCCACGACCCATTTTCCCGGAGCTAAATAATAGCAAAAAGTACGCCCTTCTGGATCCAGATAAGGTTTTTCGAGTGTCATTCGGAGGGCGCCGCTTGTACCAATCGTGAGTGCTACCTCGCCAATCGCATTCGCTCCTGTACCTAGATTCGCCAAGCAGCCATCGCTCGCACCAATTATAAGTTTCGTATCGGAAGATAGTCCCAGTTCTTCCGAAAGTTGTTCACTTTTGAATGAAAAAGACGTCGTAACATCTACAGGTTCGGACAATTTGCACGGATTTAATTTTAATTGCGCCAAAATTTCTGTATCCCACGTCAAATTATGAATATTAAAGAGACCTGTTGCCGACGCAATAGAATAATCTATAGCATAGTGACCGGTAAAATTGTAAAAAAGATACTCTTTAATCCCAATCAATTTATGGGCGATTTCAAGCAAATTCGTTTCTTCTTTCATCCACAATAACTTCGCAAAGGGACTCATCGCGTGTACCGGTGTTCCGGTTTTCAGATAATAGCTTAGCCAATTCTCTTCTTTCTTCAGACTATCAATTTTTTTATGCGCGCGGTTATCAGACCACAGCCACATATTTGTAAGCGGTTCTCCTGTTTCATCGACCGCCATCAAAGCATGCATCGCACTGGAAAAAGACAGAAAGGAAACATAATCGCCTTTTGGGAGTTGCGCCGTTAGCTGCTTAATAGCTTTCTTTACAGCTTCTAAAATTTGTCTCGGGTTTTGCTCTGACTTATCTGGCGCCGGGCGTAAAGTAGGGTAGCCTTCATTCGCAATCGCCTGAATTCTATTCTTATCATCGAATAAAACAGCTTTTGTACTGGTCGTTCCAATGTCGACACCAATTCTATAGTGCATTTAATCGCCCTTTCTAACGGGAATTGCGTGCCCTCCAAATTCATTTCTTAAAGAAGCAATCACTTTTTCCCCATATTTATCTTGATCGGTTGAAGAGAAGCGCACCTTCTCCAATTGCTTGCATCATACCATATTCAATGGCTTCAAATATATGTGCGATTTCTTTATGACGACATGCCGAAATGTGCTTACTCACGGATTTGAGTTAGAACTTCTTGCTTGTGCAAACTAAAAACCCATCCGAGTCCGCGGATGGGTTCCTTGTTCTTAAGACATTGTCCAACCGCCATCTACCGGCAAGGCATGGCCGGTAATGTAAGAAGCCTGGTCGCTTCCTAAAAATAGTGCTGCATGCGCAACATCATTCGCCTCGCCCAGACGCTTCATTGGGATTGGTGAAATGAAGGCATTATAAATATCTTCATTATCAAGTAAATCCTTTGTCATGCCCGTTACGCCGGTCCCCGGGCTAATGGCATTAACCCGTACGCCCGCTTCCGCATAATCAACCGCCATCGCGCGCGTGAACGAAATAACCGCCCCTTTTGTTGTCGCATAGGAAATCGCGCCTGGGAATCCAATGATTCCACCTGCAGATGCAGTGTTGATGATATTCCCTTTCGTTTCTTTCAAGTAAGGAATTGCATATTTACTTGCCAAGAATAATGCCGTTACGTTCACATTGATTGAACGGTTCCAATCATCCATTGTTGTTTCTTCTACTGTACCTGGTGCATAAATCCCCGCATTGTTAAATAGAATATCAATTTTCCCAAAGTTATCCATTGCTTTTTGGATAAAGTTCTTCACATCTTCTTCCTTACTAACATCGGCCTTGACCGCTACCGCAGATCCGCCTTTTTCTTCGATACGTGATACCGTTTCTTGCGCCGTTTCTTCATTGTAATCTACGACTACAACTTTTGCGCCTTCCTTGGCATATAGTTCAGCAGTTGCACGGCCAAACCCACTGCCCGCACCCGTAATAATTGCTACCTTGTCATTTAATAACATTTATATTCTCCTACTTCCCTATTTGATAGTTTGAGTATACCGAAGTATTGTGATTTTAACCACAATAAAAAGAACCGCCGCAGCGATTCTTCTTTTTAATGCATTCCGTAGTGTTCTTCTTCCTCGGAAAACATGTAACTCTTATAGTGGTAACGCATCGACATAACTAGCCCGATTGCCATCATATTCCCCAACAGTGCGGAACCACCTTGTGAAATAAACGGTAACGGGATACCCGTAATTGGCAACAATCCGATTGTCATTCCAACATTCTCTAAAACGTGGAAGAGAATCATCATAATTACACCGGTACTCATGTACGCGTAAAATTCATTTTTTGTATCAAAGCAAATGCGGACCATCTGATAAATCAGTAGGAAGTAAACGAAAATCAGAATACAGCCACCAATAAATCCGAAGTTTTCCCCAATCGTTGAAAATATCATATCGGATTCACGAACAGGAACGTAGACTTCTGACATCCCCAACCCCTTACCGAACAAGCGACCGGAGCCAATTGCTTTCATACTTTGTGCCAACTGAAACGCATCGCCTCGGCTGTCCTCAAAAGGATTTAGCCACGAATCGATTCGCGAGAATTGATACGGCATGAAGCCGACTTTTAATAAAATGTCCCGGTTATAAATAACCAAATAAATCAACACACCACCAATTAAGCCGATGACACCAAAAACTGGCAGTAAAATTTTCCAACTTACACCTGACATCAAGGTCATTCCAATAATGATTGCCAGGTATACCAATACGGTACCCAAGTCATATTGCGCCATAACAAGTACAAGTAGCGGCAGTGACCAAAGTCCAATCTGCAACAACAGTTTCCAGTCGGTGCTTAGCGAGCGTTCTGAAGTTTCCATATTGTGTTTGGTGATTACTCTCCCCAACATCATAATTAAGGATATTTTCACCACTTCCGACGGTTGAAATGAAACAGGTCCGAACACGAACCAGCTTTTCGCACCTTGCAGGTTATAACTTCTTCGGTCATAGAAAATCAGGACCAATATAAGGAGCAGGACACCGAGACCATACGCAATGGGAGCGAGCTTCCATAGTTGTTCTGAGTCGAACTGCATTAAAACGATGACCGCGACAGCTCCAATGATATACCATAACACTTGCATAATTGTTGGTCTCAAGGATGGGGTCGTACTCATCATATACGTTGTTGAATAAATTGTGATAAGACTGATAAGTGCCAGCAACATGACTGACAAGATAATACCGTAGTCAATTTTCGACACATCGGAATCAGGTTGTTTCTTTTGATTTCTCATGGTTATTTCCTTTCCCACATTAAAGCCATCTTCATTTATTCATTATATATAAAAACAGAAAATAAAAAAAGGGCTCACCACTTAAGATTTGCTTAGTTTCCAAGCACAAAAAAATAGCAACCCTCTGTTAGCAGTTGCTAATTTTTTTGTTATTCGCCAATCCAATCACTTGGATCCGTTTGTCCTGGCAAATAATTCATTTTAATTTTAATGTTTTCTTTCGTTAACGTGCGTTTCATCGGTTGTTTTTTCAACATCAGTTGTTTACCACGTTTGGAGAAAACATGCGAAACATAAGGGAAGTCTTCATCCATCACTAATTCATCCTCGTGCGTGTAGTCGTAGTAAATGACATTCACAACCCCTCCGAGAATAAAAACAGCTCCGAGTAAATACAACCAAACCATGAGTACAATAAATACTCCAATCGTGCCAGTTCCTAGCGAAGCGCCTCCTGCTAAACTGATATATAAAGAAAACAGTTGTGAAATCAACAAGAAGCCAATGGTCGCTACGACAGCACCTGGAAGTGCATATTTGAGCTTCCATTTCACATTTGGAACAAAGAAGTAAACGAAAGCCAAAATCATTATCAAGACTGCAAAGGCGATAATCCAACGAACCTGTTCGAACGTTGTAATAATTCCCAAGATATCAACGGGCAGTAACGATTGAACCAAACCTAGAATTTCGCGTCCAAATACAAAGATAAATGCCACAATCCCCATCAAAAAGACGAGTAAAACGGCCGTAAGAAATGAAAAAATCCGGGTAATAATAAAGTTTTTTCGCGGTTTTGTATCATACACTTGATTCAGTACATTTTGAAAAACAGAGAACGCTTTTGATGCCGGCCATAATGAGAAAATAACCCCAAACGAGATTGCACCGCCGCTTCCGCCACTCAAGTAACCTTCCAAGATAGGCAGAATAACGGTTCCGACCTCGCTTGGAACTGCCAATTCAACATATTCCAAAATTTGATTGGTTGGTAATGGCAAGAGTGGAATGATATTTGCAAGCGCCAATAGAACCGGGAACAATGCTAAAAGAATATAGTATGCGAGTTCCGCCGACTGTCTGCCGATTTCGGCTCGTTTAATATGTTTCTGGACAATCTTGATGGTTTCAGAAAAATTCTTTTCTTTCAAAGGTACCACCTCTTCCTACTTTTCTACCCCCATCATATCAAAGTAGGAAGCTGTAAAAAAGTAAAACGATTAGTCCTTTATTTTTACAATCCAACCTTCAGGCGCTTCCAAATCACCGAACTGAATCGCGGTCAATGTTCGGTACAATTCATACGTCACAGGTCCCACTTCTGTTTCTGAATAGAAAACATGGAAGTCCTCTCCGTTTTGGATGCCCCCGATTGGTGAAATAACTGCCGCTGTTCCACAGGCACCCGCTTCCTTGAACATTCCCAACTGATCCAGATAGACATCGCCTTCAGAAACTTTCATACCCAGATGATGTTCAGCTAAATAAAGCAATGAGTACTTGGTAATACTCGGTAAGATGGATGGTGAATACGGCGTAACGAATACGTCATCATGTGTGATTGCGAAAAAGTTGGCAGAACCTACCTCTTCTATTTTCGTATGCGTCGCAGGGTCTAAGTAAATACAATCACTAAACTGACGTTGATGCGCTAAATGACCCGGCATTAAACTGGATGCATAGTTTCCGCCTACTTTGGCAGCACCTGTTCCATGCGGCGCCGCACGGTCATAGTCCGACACAATGAAATTCGTCGGTGTCAGTCCTCCTTTAAAATACGGTCCTACCGGCATAACAAAGATTGAAAAAATATATTCCGCTGCCGGCTTCACACCTATGTTCTCGCCGACACCAATCATATACGGGCGAATATATAAAGTTGAACCTGATTCATAAGGCGGAACCCACGATTCATTCGCTTTTACAACCGCCTTAACCGCTTCGACAAATTGGTCGACTGGATAATCTGGCATCATTAAGCGTTGGCAACTTTTGGCCATCCGCTTCGCATTTTCCTCGGGACGGAATAATTGAATGTCTCCCTCTTTTGTCCGATAAGCCTTCATGCCTTCAAAAACTTGCTGCCCATAGTGAAGAGCCGTTGAGCCTTGATTAATCGTCACCGTATTGCCTGAATCAAGACTTCCTGTGTCCCACTGGCCATCTTTCCAGTAACTAATAAAACGGTAATCTGTATCCATATAAGTAAAGCCCAAATTAGACCAATCTAAATTTTGTAGTGTCTTTTTCACATGTATCGCCTCCACTTTTTCTATCGGACAGAAAGTGCCCTATCACCAAAAGAAATTTTCTTTTTCGCATAAAGAATTTTATTTACACCTAATGTGATTAAAACGGGTAGAACGGCACCACATAAGAAATAAACATAGCCGTTATTGTTGATTATAAACAATGAAGCAACCAATGAACAGAAGCCCATCCATCACTCTCTATTCCATTTTCTTTTCAAAAAAAACGAATAAAAAAAGAGCCATCTCCGTTAGATAGGCTCAATCGTCTAAAGAGCACCCATGAATGACGAATAGGATTCTTATTTTGCTGGTTAGCAAATTAGAATCCTAAGGCTCGACTAAAATGATGACTGAAGAAGATGGTGAAAATGATGGGTAAACATATCGTGTATTTATCATTGCCTTAGTCGCTTTTTTCATCATTTTCACTTCCCCTCTTGTCAGCTTTGATTTAAGATTACGTTGTTATTCTAACGATTAAATGAGAATAAGTCAATCATTTTATAACGTTACTTTAATATTAATAGCGTTATTTTAACTTAAACTTTTTTGCGAACGTTATCATAGCCGCATGAAAAAAGACGGATAAAAGTCTCTATACGACCTTATCCGTCTTTCAATAATAGCTTTTATTTTTGGACGCGTTTTGACCAGAAGCCACCGTGAACATATTTCGGATCAGATGAAAATACGAAAGCCTTTTCGTCTATTTCTAAAATCTGACTCACTAAATGACGCTCTTTCTTACGAGTGGCCAAAACATTTAAGACCACACGATTGCCTTGGCGGCCTTTTGCCTGAATAATAGTAACGCCGTAACCTTCTTCCCACAGCCTTTCAGCCATACGGTTGTCTGAATCTGAAGTCATGACCGTCACCATCGTATAACCAAGTGCTAACCAGTCTTCAATTTTGATTCCGAGCGCGATACCAACCCCGTATCCAATCGCATACGAAGCTAAATTAAGCGGGTTATCCAAGCTACTCATTACAATACTTAGTCCCGTTACGTAAATAACAATTTCGACCATACTGATAAGTGGCGCCAATACACGGTAGCCCTTCATCGTCAGCATCAAGCGGATAGTACTTAACGTAACGTAAACAAAACTAATCAAGAAAATTTGTAAAATTAAACCGATATTCAAATTAACACTCCTTATTCAGCCGGGAAATCAACGTACTCGCCCGTAAGCATATCCATTTCTTGAACGTTTTCTGTTGCATCATCGTACTTGAACATCCCAACCATGTTCGCAACTTCTTCGTTGTCTTCCCGGATATTTACAGTCACGACATCACCTTCTACAGGTTCGATGATATACATATAGCCTTCTTCTTCAGTATAACCCGTCACACTTGCAATGGTTGTTAAGGCGCGCTCAATTAAAGCCGCTTCATCTTCATTCATTTGCGTGTTGGATTCAACTTCTGATGTTTCTACTTCAGAACTGACAACCTCTTCACTTGATTCAACCGATTCAACGATTTCAGATTGGCTTTCAACAACAGAATCTGTTTCTGCTCCTTGCTCCAAAGTGCCGCCACAAGCAGCCAATAAAAATGTTGTCATTAATAAAATGGATCCTTTTTTCATCATATGCATTTATAGGTCCTACCTTCCAAAGATTTTATTTTCATTATACACCAAGTTCTTTAATTTGTTTCTGTAAATTCTCTTAAGTCGAATTCCGAAACATTTACGGGACCACGCATAATTTGACGCATAATCCGTAAGTTTCCATCTTTATCGCTTTGAACATGCCAACGAACGAGTTGAATCTCTTCACCGACTAATTCTAAAGCCGTAATAATGGTCGGATAAACACAACAGCCGATATTAAAATAAGGCAGGGCATCCTTTTTAGGAAATTTAAACCGGTGTGTATGCCCACAAATCAACATTTTTTTATTCTCCGCAATCCACTTCGAATAATTTTTCTCGATTTTATGACGTCGGTTAATATTTTTTACCGGACTGGATGGGTTCCGAATCCCGAAGGCATGTAGAAAACGCCAGAAATATTTAAGCGACAACATCGTTAAACGCCAAAATTGATCATTGGGCGCATCCCCTTGGTGACCATGAACCGTCAGAATCTCTTGCCCCGTTTTTTCATTTTTTAGCACCAATGCTTCAATGGGCTTTAAATCGGGCAAGAAATCAAAGAACGTATCATGGTATTCATCATAGTTGGTATAGTAATGTTTTTCGACATAGGCAGGGTTTTTCAAATAAATATTGTGATTTCCCCACATCATAATCAATCGATCGTCATCGTAAAACTTTTTGATGGTCGAAAACACACCGGGATGTGCATTTTTGATATGCTTAAAATCTTGATATTCCCAAAGCTCGTCTCCGTCTCCCGCTTCTACATAGACAAAATCGTTTTGATAGTAGTAATCAAGGGCATACTGAAAAATATTCCTGTTTCGCGTAAATTCATCTGATAAACTGCCATCTCCGCGATGATGATCACTGATAAAAACGTATTTTGTTTCTTCATTAAACTCTTTGACTGTGGCACCTTCATAAGCGCCGGTTAACCTTCGTTTAGTAAACATATTCTCACTCCTATATGTTTCCTTGTTAGTAATAGTATACTTCAAACAGTCAAAATTCCCAAAAATTTCCGTTTATCCAGCAGGATTTGAGGCTCGGAAAGCAATACAAAGACTTTTTTATTTATCTAACAGGCTCGGTTTATACATCAGGTAAGTAATGCCCACAGACAGCGTAAGTGGAGGGTATGTGTTCGAGGGGCGCGGCGGCGTGCAAAGGTTAATTGATTTAGGCTGACTTTTGCACGCTTTTGCGATAAAGAGTGCAAGAGTTGGCATTTTTTAACTGACCTTTGCACCTTTTTGAAGTTTTTAGTGCAAAAGTCTTCACTATTTAACTGACCTTTGCACGTCTACACTGAATGACGTGCTCCCAGAAACTTATAAAATCCTCTACTATTAAGAAAAGAGTAATCAGGAAATTTCCCCGACCACTCTTTTACCCTTTAATGGCTAATAAGTTGTGTTTGATCATTAAAATAACTGCGGTAAGCTAAATAACTTGAAATCATTGTCGAAAATGCGGTCGTCGCTATCATCATAAACATGACCACAATTTGGTAACGAATCGCTTCAGTCGGATTAACGCCCGCAAACATCAACCCTGACATCATTCCCGGCAAACTGACGAGACCGACCGTTTTTGTACTATCGATGGATGGCGCCAAAGCTGACTTGATACTTTCACGGATAATGGTTTTAGAAGCTTGGTTAGCAGTTGCCCCCAAGGCCAACCGTTCCAATACTTGCTGACGCTGATCTGTATATTTAGAATGCATCGTACGATACCCGACGCCAATCGCTGTCATAGCACTACTCGCAAGCATCCCCGTAATCGGCACAACCTGCGACGGTGTCCATTTCAAAGCACCGGAAAGTAAAAGGACGAGGAGTGAAACCAACGTACCTACGCCAATCGCTGCCAGTGATATTTTAAATGCATGTTTAATTTTATTGGCACGAAGCGAAGCATGATAAGCTGCATTCGTAATGATAAATAATACCATCGTTGATGTAATAATAATATTATCCAGTTCAAAAATATAACCTAACACGTATCCAATAATAAATAGCTGTATAACCGCGCGAACTGCGGCAATCAAAATGTCTTTCCCGAGTTCAAGCTTTTCTTTGTAATCAATAATAAGTGCGATGACAATTAAAAATCCGGTCATTGCCAGAGATAAATTAGAAATAGATAAATCAGTCATGACTCACGTCCTCCAATCGTCCTTCCTTCATTTCAATTGTTTTGGCAGCGTCATTAATTTCATCCGTATTATGCGTAACCCAAAGCACAGTAATCTTATTTTCTCGATTCAACCGCAGAATCGCTTCGCTGATGACCTTGCGATTTTCTGCATCCAAGGCACTCGTCACTTCATCCAACAACAAGACCTCCGGAGTAAACAGAACATTACGAATTAACGCTACACGTTGTTTTTCCCCACCCGAAAGTTCTGTTATTTTTTGATCCAAATACTGCTTTGACAACATCACTTTGTCTAATAACGCAATCGCTCTTTCCCGATCAAACGGTTCGTTTCTAATTTCGTACGGAAACATCAAATTATCCGCAACCGTTGTTCCAAATAAGGCCGCATTCTGAAAACTATACGAAACCTCTTTCCGATAGTCGGTGATTTCATACTCCGAAAGTGGCTTTCCTTTGTAGATGATTTCCCCTGCTGAAGGATTCATAATCGCCGCCAATAGTTTCAACAACGTGCTCTTCCCGCTGCCTGAAGGTCCTTTAATAGTTAAAAAATCACCCTTTTGAATCTTAAACGAAATATCCTTTAATATCTCCTTCTCACCCACTGAAAAAGATAAATGCTTTACTTCTAAAATGCTGTTCATGCAACCCCCTACTTTCATATGCTCTGCTTACTATTATACATTATAATTATTATAATCTAGAGGGATATGCTTACGAATATAAAAAAGCCCAGAAACGAATCTGACTACTGTCAAATCAACGTTTCTAAGCTTCTTCTATTTATCTCTTATGGAGATGAGGGGGATCACCTTATCCCCTTCACCTCAACGTTTATAGCTATATAGTAATGGTTTTGGTAATGGTTCAGACTAAATTTTCACGCATACGCCTATGTTTTACGGATAAAACTACAAATTATATTAATATAATTTTAACCTCGTTAATTATCAACATTTATTATCTCGTCTATACTTAGAACGTTATCTTCCCCAAAAAGTTCTCTCATTTTTTTTAACACTATTTCCTTAGAGAGAATATCTAGCTCCATATATACTACTAATTCTCTTTTTGCTCTTGTTACACAAACATAGAGCAACTTTTCTGTTCTTTCCTTGATGCTTTCTTTAGCAGTGCCTAGAAAATACTTATGAAAATTATATTTATTCCAACCTCCATTGTCAAGTACAACTAATACATTATTATATTCACTACCTTTAACACTATGTTGGGTGGCAAATGGTAAATAATCTTTCTGATACTCAATTGATTTATTATACTCTTGGAAGGAAATAGACTTAACTCTCTCCCACAAGTAGTAACCCCTCCCATTAATAAAGCTATTAAATCCGTCTTTTTTATGTACTAAATCATTCTCTAAGGCATATTTAAGTATTTCTTCGATAGATTTCATTTCTGAAATAGAATTTATTAATTTATTCATAATAGCAGTGAGCATTTGTTTATCTTTTATTGATTTAATTTGGTATGTACATTTTCTCAAAAAACCATTAATATTGTTATTTATATAAAGTTCTATTATTTCATATAAATCATCTAACTGTCTTAGAATTGGATCTCTTGATGTTGATGCTTTATGTGTATTAGTTAGACCATCGTATTTATAACTTAATAATGAATCTTGATTCACAATTTGTTTTTTAACTTTGCCCCACGGTAAGTCGAGAATAATATTCAATTTATTTATATGCTCAGATTGTGCAACTTCATATAAATTACCACGATTCCTATTTTCAAAAATATTATTATTTTCTACTGCTAATTGTTTAAAAGTCTTTTCATCATCAAGCTCTATTTCATCAAGATTTTTAATTTTATTTACCAATTCTTTAATAGGATCTTTGTAATATAAGTTGTAAAAAGTACTGAACCCTGACTTTTCAGCATTAATTGAGTGAGTCAACCAAAGTTCTTTTGTCTCCTTATCGTTAAAATTCCAAGAAGAAAATATTTCAGCATTTTCTTTTGCCTTATCTAAGCATTTAAAAGGCTCACTTTTATCTGTCAATGAATTTGAATATAAAAAAGTGACTCTTCCTTCCCTTATTTTGTCATGTTTCATATTTGGAGCATTTAAATCATCGGAAGCTTTTTGTATTAAACCATCATTTCTCAACTGATTACTTAACTTAATAACTTTAGAGGGATTGCGGCGATTTTGCTTTTTGTAAACTTTTTTTAAACCTTTAACCTCTATATCTCCTACGCCATTGTCATAAATAGATTGCATCGAATCACCAAAAAATCCAACTACACATTTTTTTTTTGCTTTTTTTAATATGTTTTAATAGTATTCGAACAACTTGTGGAGCTGTATCTTGGTATTCATCAATTAGAATTAATTGAGCTGTATCTTTCAAAACATCGCATAATTTTTTATATTTTTCGAACATTTTTTCTGCTAATATCAAAACATGATCATGTGTAACAGTACTATCTTGACCAGTTACTATATTG
Organism: Jeotgalibaca porci; assembly: GCF_011299095.1. Lineage (NCBI taxonomy): Bacteria > Bacillati > Bacillota > Bacilli > Lactobacillales > Carnobacteriaceae > Jeotgalibaca > Jeotgalibaca porci. The sequence goes on from NZ_CP049889.1 coordinate 301,064, forward strand.
TAATACTCATCATAATTGATTTTAAAATTCCCAAAATAGGTATTATCAATTTCATTAATGCCTTTTGGTAATCTAAATATCTTTTCATCATCATCGTTAATGAGCTCAACTAGTGTACTTTTTATTTCACCTTGAAATCTTTTTAAAATATCCCATAAGAATTCATGAATAGTTGAAACATATAATCTTTCATTACTTATACGGTCCTCAATTTCATATACAGCATTATTTGTATATGTGATACAAACTATTGGCATATTACTATATTTAATCTTAACTTGATGGATAAGGGATATTAAAGAATAAGTTTTTCCACTACCAGCTCCACCTGTTAATATAAAATTGTCACCATTCTTAATGTATTCTAGAGCCTGTTTAACTTCAGGCTCTATTAATATTTCCTTAACCATATTAGCCCCTCTTCAATATAATTTGGAACTTCCCATCCATTATCATAGTAAAGTAAATCTGTTGCGAAAGTTGTTTTTTTATCAATGCAATTATTAGCTAATTCATAGGGTGATTTTTCTTTTGTAAAATCTTTAACATTCTTTAAAGATATAAACACATCTTTATATTTTTCAATGAATTCAAAATTGATATTAATAAAGGCCTCTTCGAAGCTTCTCCCTGGATATTCTTTGGTAATACCATCCTCTTTCGTTTGGTATGCAATTCTATGGTTTCCTTTTACTTTCTGTTCAAAAGAGAGATTAATAATCTCATCTAAATCTTTATTCTGCTTCTCTAAAAAGTTTGTAATTGTTGTATTATCAACATGATCTGCCTCTATATAATCACATTTTTTAATTCTTTTAGTTTCGATATTCCTTTCTCCATAATCAAGATCAGTTATTACTAATGTTTTAACATTTAGAAAGTTCATCAAATGCTTAAAAATATGTGCATGTGCTCCAACTTCTACTACAGAAACATTTTGTGAAGACAATGGTATAATATTATCATCAGACTCTATATTTTCATCAACCTTCTTCATCATTGCTTGCAATAGTATTCTTTCCGTATCTCCCTCTATTAAAATTGTCTTATCTGCAAAGAATAGCTCTGCTCTGGTAAGATGTAAATGTTTTTTTATAAAATCAAATGCTTCTTTATTATCCGAATATTCATCATTCAAGTCTCTAAATGCTCTAGCTTCTGTATAACCGTTGATTCGTGTCAGATATATTACATCTTCAAATTCGCTATCAGATACAATATGCGATGAATGAGTCGTCATTATAGTTTGAATATTTTTAGATCCATGTTTTTCGAGAAGATTTTTTATGTTTTTTATGAAAACATATTGTAACTGAGGGTGGGTATGGGCTTCTGGTTCTTCTATAAATAGTAAATTTAACCCTTGACAATCTAAATTTTTCTTCTCAAATTCTGTTGCGATCGCTTCAATTTCAAAAATCATACCTATCAAATTTAGATAACCTAGCCCATTATAACTTTCAGGTAAATATACATCATCCTTGTTATAAAATAATGTAGTGTTGTCTCTTAGTAAATCTTTTTCTTGGATCGTCGACAGTATTTCAATTTCCATATCATCAAGAGCACCAAATTCTCTTGACACGCCTATTACTTCACTAAAGACATTTGAATAAGTTTCTGTCAATTCTGAATCAGTTTTTTTTATAGCTTTTTGAAATTCTACAAAGCTCTCGTCATCAGTATCTTCTACCAATCTATAAAGCCGGTCAGATATATTTGATAATGAATGGTCACTAGATTTATTAGATATGTCTCGATTAGCCTTAATTCTCCGCAATCTTATAAGTCTTTTAATCTCATTACTAGTAGCTTCTTCTTTATATTTTCCGCATGCGGATACTGCAAAATAATCAAATTTAAAATATTTTTTTAAATTTCGACGCATATAAGAAGTAAATTCATCAAATTCTTCAATAAGTAATTTTTCTATATCTTGTTCTAACTTTAAGATCTGCTCTTCTTTAATTCTATACAGACACTCAAGTATTATTGTTTGATTATTTTCATCTAAGTCCATCATAAAGGGTCTCAATAAATCGTAAGAATCATTATCAGTATATTTAATATAAAGTACTAATCTTATTTCATAAGTCTTGCTTCTATCCGAAGTACCTAGCTCTGAGTATATTTGCTTTTGATATTTCATAGTGAAGTCATCCCATTCAAAAGCATCACTTGAAGTACCAGGTAATATTCGTTCTAAAATTTTTAATATTGAAGTCTTTCCTGTATTATTTTTACCTACAATTAAAGATAATTCATCATCTTCTTTTTCAAGAAAAGGTATCTCAACATTTTCTAACATACGAAAGTTCTGAACCCTCATTTTTTCTAAATACATAAGAAGCACCTCTACCTTATATTAGTTTATTAAATATGAACTAAATAAATTTTTCCAAAATCATGATCAAGTCCATAGTAATGTATAAGATTTTATAGTTTATCCATATATCTTTGACGTACAAATAGTGCTATTAAATATTGCCAATATATCTCTTGCAATGTCTTGTTTTCCCATTCTATCTTAAAGTACTTATTTAATTCCGGTTGAAGTTTTAATAATAGTAGACATGCCCAAGTTTCATTAGATACTCTGTTTATATTACTTGCCTCTTTTAAGTTATTAGTATAGAGGGCGATTTCATCAAGAAATGGGTAGCCTTCACTTTCACTTAAGTATTCTTGAATCTTTTGATTAGCATAATGATCGATTCCCTCAGTGCTTATACCGTATGGAAGAAAATACCTCTCATTATGGTTTAAATGCATTGTTTGAACCTCATAGGCATATTGACAAATAATATTTTCTTTTAAATTTTGCAAGGATCTCAGCTCTAAATCTCTCTCATCACCAAACTCCATATCCCAATTTACAAAATAAAAAATCTCTTGTATTGTCCAATATTCTATAGTTTCTCCATTTGCATAAGTTTCATTTATTATTTCTCTAGGATATCGTTCCATTACAGCAGCCTTTAGTTCTTTTAAATATAGTTTATCTACTTTCTCTGGGAAGTTTATTTTTTCATTTTGTAAATATTTTTCTTTATCCTGAATCAGTTTAACAAGTTTTACAGTCACTAATTCAAGTTTAGAAATAATTATTCTTATAGGTTCAATAATATCACTTTCTATCCATATACCTTTATATTTCACTTCTCCTAAACCATCTTCTGAGATTTCATCTTCTATACGAAGTTCTAGTTCAATATCTCCATCTATTATCCTAAATGATGATTTTTTTTTAAAATGAACATCTTCTAGATAGACCCCCTTAGATATTCCAAATTTTTTGAATGCTTTATCTGTTGTTCTTAAAGTATGTGCAGTTGTTAAACTTCTTAACGCCCTAAAAAAATCTATTTTTTGACGTTCTTTTTCTCGGTTTTTAGCATCTTTATTATCTGGTTGACCATACAAATCATTATATCCACTTTTTACAACTTTAAATACATTTTGAATTTCGTCAAAGGCGTTTAGGACTTGATATCCTTTCACTATTAATTCGTAATACCAACTACTATCATAGACATCATTTTGATTTATTTTTTCAATCAGTTGATTTAAATCTTGTACCCCTAAATTAATATTTATTAAAGCACTAAATAACAGTGACTTATTTTCACATTCCTTATATAAATCTAAAAATCGAAAGAGTTTATCTCTGAATGAATTATAATGTTCATTTTCTATCTCATGAATGTGTTTAACCATTTTATTACCCCTTAAAATTTTAAAGAATCATATTTAAGCTGTACTAACTTACTCTTCCTCAAAATAAAAATTATTTAACTCATACGTAGTCACTGGAGTTACATAAAATTCATACTTAGCTACTAAGTCGCATATATCATCACCATTAATTAACGTAATGACACGTGTTCCAATTCTTGATGCTTCAATCGCAGATCTAGTATAATCCGATGTCGTTATGAAGATACCATATTCTGCATTATACTTATCCATTGCTCCACGGAATTTATCGATTTCGGGAGAGCTTACTTTGCCTTCCCAACGTTTAGCTTGTAGTGCAACTCGAGTTGTTCTAAAATCATCGGCAGTTATGTACCCAAATCCATCAAGACCTCCATCAGCTGTCGTTTGGATTCCAATTTCCTTATCTAACTCTATCCCCATTCGTTTCATTAAACCTCTTGCAAACATCTCAAACTTATCAGGAGACATCTTCTTGAGTGCTTCATTAAGTTGAGCTCGCCAAACTTCTTCTATACCTTCAGAATCTAACATTTCTTCTTCTGGTTCTATTTCTGTGGTTTCAGTTATTTCTTTCTTCGCTTTCCTTTTCTCGGACTCTTCTTTCATTGCTGGTTCAGATAAAACACGTACCTCATTTACAGGATCGAAGGTGTCTAAATCTACTTTCCTACCTTTTTCTGTTAGTTCAACTTCACCTCTTTTTGGATACCTTACAAAATCAGCTAACATTAGATGTTTAATTGCAAAATTAAATTGATAATCAAATGGTTTATACTCATTCCCAGTTTGTTTTGACTTTCTAGTATAATCAATATAATCTTCAGGAATAAGTGTAGAGTTATCATATATATTACGTTTTACTTCTTTACGCTTCTCAATTCCTCCTAAGTCAGTCAATGATTTTATAACCGCTTTCATAATTAAGTTTTCTCGTTCATTATTTGTATATTCGTCCATAATTTTTGGTTTCATAACTATAGTAACTCTCCTTTTTAGAAAACCCCATATCCTTCAGCGTGGATATGGGGTTTAGTTAATCGAGTATCTTATACTTAATAATTTATCGTCTATTCATATTTTTTCTTTATCTCTACCATATATTCTGGCAATGTCTGTATAAGCTCCATAGTGTGTATCAATGGACTACCTTCTGGTTCTCGTGCTTCTATGTAGTTTATACTTCGCTGTAAGTCCTCAATATAAGGAATAACTTCTTTTTTATTTAACGAATATTCTTTAACAGATTCAGCTAGTAAGTCTGCATCTAGTCCCCAATCTTTCGCAAATTCATTAATTTCTCGCTGAGCTTTATTCTCTTTCCATTCCTCAAACAAATCGTCAAAACGTGAATTACTAGATAAATTTCCAGTTACTAATTCAGTATCCACAAATTCTTTTAATAATTTTGCCTGATCATCTTCACCCATATCACTTAATTCTTGGATTTGCTGGTGGATAATGCGCAAAGTTTCGGTATCGACTGTCTGGATTCCATCTTGATGGCTCACTCGGTCCCCAATCAAACCTAAAATATGATCTGCATCAATGACTTGTGTACCTGACAATTTAGCTCGACCAACTAAGGGCTGAACTGGTAAGATTACAGTGTCATCTTCTTCGGGCTTTAAGTTTTTATAAGCACCAATATATTTCATCCACTGATGCTCATTTATACCAAATTCTGTATCATTCCATTCATATTCGTAATACTGTTGAACAGTATTTAACTGTTGATTTGCATGCGTGAATGATTCAATGAAATTATCCAAATGTTCTTTATTTGTTTCTAAATCTGCCCAATTTGTTGGATCAGGAAGTACTTCTTCCATCCATTCAACGGCCTCTTTAAATTTATGAACAGCAACCTCATAATGTTCAACAATTGCTAGACTACTCGTTCCACCAGAACCATACAGTGTAAGTGCACTATTGACTTGCTCTTCTGTTATAGCAGGATATTTGTAATTAATTATCGTTCCAAACTCTTTCATAGGACCTTGTACTCGATTGGTTCTTGAATAAGCTTGAATTAAACCTTGAAGCTCTAGTGATCGATCTACATATAAAGTATTCACATACCTTGAATCATAGCCTGTTAGTAATTGATCTGCTACAATAATTAAATCAATATTTCGCGGATTGCGACCACTACCTCCACGAGTCGATCGGACCACTAAATCTTTGAAATAACTATCGCCATCTTCTACGCGAAACTCAATACCGGTAAATTTACCATAGTCTTTAAACATTTCACTGATCACATCAGGTGAAATACCGTCAGGGTCATTTTCATTTCCAAAGCTAAAAGTCATCGCAACATTTAAATCGTAGCCCATCTTAGCTAATGCTTTTTTAAATTCATTATGGTAAGCAATAACTCGATCCTTATAAGCAACAGTCAAAATGGCATTAAAGAATTTTTCTTGCGATTGGGATTCCCAATTAGAAAGAATTTCTTCCACTACTCGCGGAATATGTGTTTCATCATGGTAAGATAATAATTGTTCTTTTATAGCCATTTGCTCAATTTCTGCATTTGATTTGCTAAGTAACTCTCGCTCAATTGCTCTTTCTCCAAGTTCGGGTTTATTATTTAAAATTTTATCCGCTAAATCTTCTCTTAAACTAGAATAATCTTCGAACTCTCCTGTATTAATGTAATCCACATGAAAACCTAAAACATTCCCATCCCGAATGGCTTGGTCAATCGTATAACTATGCAATTCTGGACCGAAAAGTTTTTCAGTAGTGTCAATGACCTCACTATGTACATTAATCATTCCAGTTGATTTATTCTCATCAAATAATGGCGTTCCAGTGAAACCATAGAAAAGTCCATTTTTCTTAAAGTAACTCTTAATATTCACCATCATTTTACCCATGGTGGTTCGATGTGCCTCATCAATGATAAATACAATCTTTTTATCGGCTAGACTATAATTCTCATTCTCTTTTAAATCTTTCACTAAAGAATCCAGTTTAAAAGTTGTCGTCACAATAATTCCACGTTGTTTAGAAAGCAATTTCTTTCTTAGATGATATGTATGCGTAGTGTCATCAACCGTTACAGATTCATAAGCAGCATACGCTTTAAAGTTTGCACTTGTAGCTGCATCTAGTGAACGACGGTCGACTAAGAAAACTACTTTATCAAAGCCACCACGAGTAGATAAGAATAAAGCTGTTTTAAAACTTGTAATCGTTTTTCCGGAACCTGTTGTATGCCAAACATATCCTCCATGGCGAATTCCGTCTTCACCCCATCCTAAGGCAGCGCGTTCAACTGCTTGTAAAGCATATACTTGATAGGGACGCATTATCATGTGTCTACGATTCTCTTCATCTTCTGCTTCATCAATAATTAAATAATCTCCAACTAACTGATGAGCCATTGGAATCATTAAAAAGCGTTCAATCACTTTCTGCCAATCATTGATTGGATTATTGTCAGCATCTGCCCACTGAAAAACAAAACTTTTATTAAAGTCATTAATTGATTTTGGAGTCGCAAAGTATCGTGTGGCTACCTCAGACATAATAACCATCATTTGAGAAAACGCCATGAAATTATTGACAAATTCTCCATCTCGATAGTAGCGTTTAAATTGTCCAAAAGCTTCATCTAAAGATTTATCTGTTCGCTTTTGTTCAATGTTAATTAACGGTAAACCATTAATTAACAAGACAACGTCAAAGCGATTCCCGTTCTCACTTTCCACTTCGCGAGCAATTTGGTAGCTTGAGTCACCCCCGCGGACTTGAGACTTTTTAAAAATCGTTAACGTAATTTGTTGGCGAGTAATACCTGGATGATCATCTCTGTAAATTCCATCAATTTTTCCAGTTGAGCCTTCCATCGCTAAGAGTTTGGCTGCTTCAAAACTATTATCAATTTGTTTTACCTTTGCCAGTACTTGTTCAAACTCAGCATCACTTAAAGGAACTCCTTCTAATTGATCGGCATTCATTCGATTCAGTTCATGACGCCAATTTTCAATTAAATGATTGACCGTTACACGTTGTTTATTTCCATCTAAATGATCCGGTGCTCTCCATTTATATTTTTCTAATTCACGAATAAAGCGATCTTGAAAAACTTGTTCAGATGACGTTTTTTGTTGCATACAATTTCCTCCTTTCTAAACAAACATATCATTTAAGTAAGCTTGTTTTAACTTCTCTAACTTAGTTAGTTTCTCTTCTTCGATGTAGATTTGATTGTCTAAGTTTTTAAAAAAACTACCAATTTTTTCTTGTTCATCAATATCTATCGGTATTGGTATGATTAAATTTCTGACTTTTTCAGCATTTAAATTAGCTTGTGTTCCAGTTGATATTATTCTATCCCACATATTTTCTTCTTCCATTTTCACTAAATATTGAAATATATAATCCCTTGTTGGTTGAGTTTTTATAACCATGTTATAAAAAGCTTGTGATGTCGCACTTTTTATTTTTAATATTGCTACTTTCCCAACTGATGCATACATAGCCAACGAAATGGATTCTTTTGGTACAATCCAAGCTGCTGAATTATTTAGCCCATTAACAGTAATTGTTTTTTCTGTATTAAATATATATCCATTTGAATTTGTAATATCAGAAATACCTAAAAATGGAATATCTCCACCATAATAATCTTCTCTTGTTGTTCTTGGAGTTCCACCAGATCCACTTTGATTAAGTACTTGTTCTAATCTTATTTTTCTCCAAACTCCTTGAAATCCTTCAAACCGTCTTTTCGGATATTTTTCTCCTTCTTTTGGAAACATCTCCGAAAGATAAGCAGCTTTGATATTTTTTACTTTGTTTACTTTCGATTGTTGCAATTGAATCATTTTATCGATTTTTTCAAAGAAACTTCCTATTTTTTGTTGTTCTTTTAATTCAGGAATTAGTAGCATCATTTTTTCCAATTGTTTCCCTGAAACTTCAACAAATGTTGATCCAGCTCCAACTATTTCAGCATAGTTTTTTATTTCTTCACTTCTGGAATATATAAAATATGAATTCAATATATTCTTCTTAGGGACGATTGATTGAAACCCTTGATTAGTAGTACTTTCTTTTTCTAGAATAGCTGTTTTTCCTATTCCAGCACGAGAAGTAAATAAAACAGTTCCTATCGGTAATATTTTAGCTGAACTTTTTTTAAGTCCTAACTTTGTAATTTTTCTTTCACTACTATTTAAGTATGATGTCTCACCAATTTCTGTTGGTGAAAACCAGTTTATATCCCCGTTCCAGTATTTTTCAACTTGAGTACTAGGAGTTCCACCCCCTACAATATCAGCAACTTCCCCTAATTTTGTATATTTCCAATCTAAGTTTTTTAAAAAACTTTTAAATCTTAATCTCGGTATCAATTTTTCTTTATTCATTAGCTGTCACCACCAATTGATCGGCCATTTCTTTAAAGCTGGCTTCAAGGTCTTTGTATTCAACTTCTAAGTCATCTAAAGTATCTTTATATCTTTCATTGAGTTCTTTTAAGGTATCTAACTCTTCTTTCAACGGCACCTCAATTAAACGAGTCATATTTTCTACTAAGTCACCAAACCATTTTTTATACACTAGTTGATCAATCTCTTGATCCGTTAGGTCCAAAATACGGTTTTGCAGTTTCTCATCGAGTGCTTGTGTTTTCTCTCGTCTAGTTCGAGTAATTTCTGTACGTTTAGATAAGAGGTCTAGTACTCTTTGAACTAATTGATATTCCTCAGTATTTTCTTCATAGTTCTTAATTTCTTTGCGAATGTTTCCAACAGTAAATGAATTCTTGCTTTCGTTTAATGATTCACCAAGAATTTCATTCTCAACAGAATCTTCCACTTGGGCTGATTCAACTAGCTCATCAAGTGCTGATTCAACTTCACCAATTTCTGCTTCAATTTCTTCAATCAGTTTCGCCTCTTCTGCATAGAGTTTGTTGCGAATTAATTCAGTTGGTACTAGCGTTCCAACCCAACCTTCTTGTTCTTCACGTTTGTTTTTACCCGTTCCTTTAGTCACGATATTTGGTTCTCTTGAGCGACCTAGTTCATAGAAGTCACCTGCTGATATTTTTTCTACATCTTCTGTCAGATAATTTTCCCATAGTTCAGCGACTAACTGATAACCATCATAAACATTTAAATGCTTAAAGTTGGTAAGTATCTCTTTAATTTCTGCTAACATTTCGTCCATTAATGGACGAACCTCTGCTGGGTCATCTACTTGCCTTATGATTGGCCAGTAATGGTTGATATAAGCATTAATTCGCTCAGTCATTTCCGTTGCTTTTTCTTTCATTTCTTTACTATTTAAAACACTTTCAGTTAGTTCATCTATTTCTTGATTTAACTCATAGTAATTTGGTCGAATCTCTTCTAAAGCATTTCTTAAAATAGTCGGTGCAATTTCGTTTAGTACATGAAGGTTTACTATGTTTTCTTTTGGAATTCCACCGTATAAATGTGCATCCACATCATGCGGTATTTCTTCATCTGGTTGCACTACATAGCGTGGGATATTTAGATTGTACTCATTCTCAAGGATTTCTTCTCTTGAGACATTATAACTATATCCATCTATTGTTTCCCTTGAAGTGTACGTATCTACAATCTTTGCGATGTCTTTTTCTTCTAAGACATTTTGTTTTCCTACTTTAATAAAGTTTTTTGATGCATCAATCATTAAAACAGGTTCATCTAGTGCTCGATTTTTCTTTAAGATCATAACGGTTACTGGAATACCTGTATTGGTAAACAAGCTTGATGGCATGCCAATAATCGTATCAATGTAATTTTTCTCTAATAGGCGCTGACGGATTGCTCCTTCTGCACCTCCACGGAATAATACACCATGTGGTAAAACAATCGCCATCGTTCCTTCTTGCCCTAAGTGGAAAAGTCCATGAAGTAAGAAAGCGAAATCTCCTCGACTTGGTGGTGGAAGTACTCCAGCAACTTCAAAACGCGGATCACTCACTGTTAAGTCAAAACGATTCCACCCTTTTACAGAATATGGTGGATTCATGACTACTGCGTCGAATTGAACTCCCTCATTTGGTCGTTCTGGATCTTCTGGCCAATCCTCAGCCAAGGTATCCCCATTTTTAATCATCATTTTTTCAGGACGAACTCCATGAAGCAGTAAGTTCATTCGTGTTAAGTTATAAGTTGCGGTATTTTTTTCCTGTCCATAGTAGGAAAGATTTCTCTGTTCATGTGTATCTAAATGTTTAGCAACTGTTAAAAGTAAGGATCCAGAACCAACTGTTGGATCATAAATCGAGCGAACATCTGAAGATTTAGCAACGATTCGAGCCATTACCTCACTTACTTGCTTTGGCGTATAGAATTCTCCAGCTTTCGCACCAGATTCCATCGCAAACTGTCCAATTAGATATTCATAAGCATCACCTAAGATATCGCCTTTTTGTAAGGCAACCATGTTTAAGTCCGCAAATAGTAGAATTAAACTCTGAATATTTCGACTACGTTCATTTAAATTACTTCCTAAAGCTGTATCGGTCAAATCGATTGTTGAGCTAGAAAATAAGCCTTTAAAATCATCTGCGCCTTCTTCTATAACAATAGTACGCTCAAAGTTATGTAGACTGTCTGTTACCTTCTGTACTTCAAATTCTCCATTATTTATATCCATTAACCAAGTTTGATATAAGTATTCTGGTAATACATAATAACCAAGTAAACTTTGAATCGTATTATTTAATGCATCACCATAAGCATCATGAGCTTCTTTATAGGCCTTAACCAATTCTCTTTCGCTTATATCGTTGCCTAACTGTGAACTTTCTTTAAACGTATTAAGAGTTTTATCACTTAAAAATTTGTAAAACATTAATCCAAGCATATAGTCTTTATAGCGACTCGCATCCATTGAACCACGTAATTCATTTGCGCCATCCCATAAACGACTTTTAATTTCTTCTGAAGTTATCATTATTAATTTCTCCTCGTATATAGTAACTATCTATTTTTAGTTATTTTTGAAACAACTGCCAACCGATTTTTTTCCACATTGTTGTCTTATTATCGTTGTATATTCATTGTTTTTAATTATCTTATCTACATTATTTTCGTAGATCATCTTTCTAAAACATTATCTCTAGTCAGAAGTATGTTGTCAGCAATATTCCAAATTAAATTAGAATTTTCTTGGACATTAATATTTGTTTGATCAAAACGGTCAACAGTTTGCAAAATCATAACCTCTTTCAATTTTTAAATTTCTATATATTCTTGAGCAATTTCTTTTTGTAAAGCCATTTTCAAATTCGTTTTCGTAATTTTTAATTTATTGTGACTATTGGTTAAACGAACGACTTTTGGATAACCTTCTTCATTTTCCATTTTCGATAAAATACTACTCGCACCACAATTTCCCTTTGTCGAATGAGGGACTGGTCCAAATAAGACTAGTCGATAGTTCGGATTATAATGCATCTTTTTATACTGATATTTTTCAGCCTCATTATAATCCAATACCAATTCCACTCGATCTATTGAAAGCCCATAGCTTTTGAAAATTCCATAGATATCATTGGTTTTAACCGAAGAATCCCCAATAATAACTATCTTCCCATCAGGAAATGTTTCATAAAATGATTCTTCTTTCGCCGGGAGTAAATCAGACATTCCAATTTCACTTAGATACCCTTCAAGATAGTCATTGTCATAAGCATCTTTTAAGTTTCGTTGCAGTTGAAAAGCAGCTTGTGTTAGTACCTCATAAAATTCATTATGTGATATTTTCATTATAATACCTTCTCAATTAATTCTTTTCTTCTTTGAGAGATGATTTCTTTTTGTCTGTCTAATAAATCAAGTTGTTCTTCGTATTCTAGATACTCCTTTACTAAAGTATCTTGTTCTTCTCTTGAGAGATTTGGAATTAAGATGGTTTTTAAATTTTTAATACTGATTGTCTCAATGACTGAACCAGTAGATAATCGTTCTAATTGCGCTTGACCCTCGTCACTCTTTAAATACATCTCAATAAATGTTGGATTGACTTTATCCTCATCTATCTCAATATAATATAAATTACCTGTTGCTAAAATCTTAGTGTTCTTAGAATTTTCGACCCTCGCAATTTTATACGGGCTAGACTTGGATATCACAAGATTTCCCTCTTCTAAAAAGTAATTGTGATATTTTTCGTCTACATTTTTTAAATTAGGTAAATTTTTATTAATTGAAGCATTCTCAATATCTTGGATTTTTAAATACTTTATACCTGTTTCTTTGGTTGTAGTCATTGTGTCAAGTTCTTTACGACTAATCATCGCGCCTCGGTTAATGCTTCGAGTTAGATCATCAATTGGTGTCATTTTACTAGCATCTGGAATAAAACCAAAATAACGAATAGGTGTTAAGATGAATTCTTGTTTTTCGAAGTCTTCATAAGTGAGATGCTTACTTATTTCGTTTTCTTGTTTATATGCTGCCACTATTTCTTGAATATTCTTATTCGTTAAGATGTTTTTCTTTTGATCTCTCGTACTAATCTCACTCGCGTCAACCATTCTTACCGTTTCATTATTTTCACTAAATATTAATAGCGTAAAAGGTATAGCGGTAGAAGGAAATAGTTTTTCCGGCAGAGCTATGATGGCTTCTAGCCAGCCTTCTGAAATAATTTTTTCACGAATATCATGATCTTGCTCTCTAAACAAGACTTGATTATACATGAGTACAGCTGTTTTCCCCCCTGGCTTTTGATTCGCATACGAACTGAGAATGAAAGCCCAGTCAGCTGATATATTATACTCCTCAATATCAATCAATTCCGTCAATGCATTATTATCTTTTATTGTATCATCAATTCCAGGTTCTCGAACGCCTACTGGAGGATTCGAAAAAACTTTTGTTGCTTTAAAAGATCTATAATCTTGACTTAATATATTTCCTAACTTTAATTGAATTGGGAATTGAGCTACTTTTGCTCGAATGGTTGAAATAATATTCATTTGAATATTAATTTCCACTCCACAAACCTTCTCAGCTCCTGTCTCCATTTTAGTTTCCAGTAAATAAGAACCAATACCCGATCCTAAATCTAAAACTGTATCATCCGACTGAACCTCTAATAATTCATTCACTAGTTTCGTCACACCTAAAGGGGTTCCAGATAAATTACTTCTTATATCATTGTCTTCGCTGAATAAAATAATTGCTTTTAAAGTGTTCTCATCATAGTTATCTGAGACCTGTTCTATAATCTCAAAAGGTACTTTTTTAATCACTCGTTTGAGTTGGTTTAATGTATACTCGTCATTAAAATCTGAAGCTACAGATTCTATTAACTCTTCTTTTGATGATAATGGTTTATAATTTAATGCCAAATAACTAAGCTGTATGAGTAGAAAGATAGAGGTTTCTTCTTGAATGTTCCCTCTTATACGATTCAGTATATCAAAAGCTTCCTTCTCGTAGCTAACGTTTTTCAGTTCTTTATATGTTGTGCAATTCACGTCATTACCTCCTGTGGTTATTCATAATCATTTAACTTGAGGTAATCATACAACAGAACCATATATTTGTAAATGGTTATTTATAATCACTTTAAAAGATTGTAAAAAAAAGAACTGAAAGTTAATTATCCTTCAGTTCTTTTAATACTTCATTTAATCTGAATGCTCTTGAAATTAATCATCATCATTAGACATATAACTCATTTTTAATTTTATCATATGCTTTAGGTAAAGCTTCAGTCAGTAATTTATCCGATAAAATGATAGAATCATTTGAAGTATTCATTCCTTCATTCCACATAACCGGTTGAACAATTACTTTGTGAGATTTGCCTTTATGAGTTACTTGATTTCCATTTATAGTAAATGCATCAGTACTTTCTGATAATTCTTGTAAAGGTAATAATAATCTTGATTGTTCTTTTCTAGATAATTCAGTCGCTAACTTACCTTCTCGACACCAATCCAATAACTGTTTTCCAAGATTCCGGTCTAAAAATTGCTGAACTCTTTGATTTCCGAAATGATTTAAACAATCGTGACAGGATGTGTCACAATTACTTGGGCATTTCAATACATTAGAAGTCGCTCTAATGAGTTGACTAATCTTGTCCTCTAACATTGAACAATATCCAGCTCCCGATGATAGACTATCAAACAGATAAATATCAATAAAAGTTTTATTTCTCGAAATCCTTACCCTATATCCTCCATTGATATCATTAAAATCAGTATCCAGTATATCTGTCGCTGCCAGTTGCATTGCCTCTGTTAGAGTTTGAGCTGCGCTTCTTAACCACATACCATTTAAATTGGTATTAATTTTTCTGTTATCTAGTTCTATCTCTAACAGAATCATATCCGTATTGAATTCTGCACCAATCACCACATGCTCGTAAGAGTGTTTACAGCTTTGATGTTCGCCTCTGTATGGACGTTTGAGGTATGAATTATTCTCATCATTATCATCATATGGTGCTGCTGCTCCACAGTTTCGACAAATACTAAAGCCTTCGTTACTTGGTCCCATATTGATAACATTTAATTTTTGATCGATTAATCGACCATATCTTAAATACTTAGTCGAAGATTCATTATTCATATCTTCTGATCGAATAGCTGCTGAATAACTAGGGGTATTCGCATATGAATATTGCTCAGTAACTTTTAACTCATTTTCATTTTTACCATTTCTAGGTGCAAAGCCCCATGGTATAAGGAGCGACTGCTCTTGAATATTTCCTGTCTTACAAAATGGACAGATTTCAGTTGACTCCTCTTTACTGCTATTCCAATTACAATATCTATTGGAACATACGTAAATAGTTTTCAAGTGGCTTGCATTTTCGAAATAATCTTTTGCTGGAGTTTTAGAATTACTATTTCTTCTTTTAGAGTAGTGGTTATAAACGCCTCCAGAAACATATGTCTTTTTATCTATAACTATTTTTCTTCCGGGTGCGTACTCACTTATGGCCACATCAATCGGCCTATCTGGTCTTTGATCGACTTTCTCACCTTTAGAATTTTCTACTGTGAACCCAATGACATTTCTTGCAAATGAATAATTAGGGAATAAGGCTTCTTCTAACATGACATCTAATAAAGATTTGGTCGTACCTCTTTCATTTATATAATTAATTTCGTTTTTATCAAAGTCTTCTTTAATTTTTAACAAACAATTTTCTAATTCCGTTTTTACTTCTTCAAAATTTATTTCAACTTTATAAGGAATTAATCGGTGATAGTCTAAGTCACTTAAGTTTAATTTAGATAAGTAATTAGTAAAATTATTAAAGTATTCATTAAAGAAAGTATCTAATCGAACAGCATTCACATCTATGTAATCTCTTCTCAAATAACTAGATAAAAGAACTACATTTAAATGTCTTCGAATTAATTTGATATTATTTACGTCAATATCTGGAGTTCTCGGTTCACCTGAAATGATTCTTTCTGGATTATAGAAGTAATAATTGTCATGCGGACCATTATTTATAAAAGTAACAATTGTTGAAATCGCGCTACTTCTTCGACCTGCTCGTCCAGCTCTTTGCTGATAGTTTTCTCTCATAGGTGGGATATTTCTCAGACCAACAGCTGTCAAGGACCCTATATCAATTCCAACTTCCATAGTAGTTGTACAGCTTAAAATATCTACTGGCGCTTTTCCTTCAATTGGTACATCTTGAAAGAGTAATTCATACTCTTCTGTTGTAGACCACATATTATCCATTTGATCTTTGTGGGATAATTGTGCCGTATGTTCTTCTGTATTAATTCTTCTCATAGCCGTCTTATCATCTTTTTCAATCGCTTCAATAATTGGATCTCTATAGAACGAAATCCCTTCGTACTCTGATTTTTTCATGATAAATGTTGAGTCTTCAGCAAAACACTGTAAACAAGTCTCTTCAATTGAAAAAGGAAACACTTTATTACATACGCTACACTTATACCATTCATGATCGGGTTCATAAGTGAGTGATACCATATCAGGCCTGATGAATAAATGACTATCACTACGATTGTTATTCGTATCTAGTGTGGTCATGAATGCTTCTTTCAGTATCTCGATTTCTTCATTAGTTAGCTGAAGATTTTTTAATAACTTCGTAAAATTTCTATTGAAAATAGTATCTTCGGTAATTCCTGTTTGACGACTGAATCTTCTTTCCAATGAAGAATGGACATCATTACTTATGGCATGATTATATGCTAGATTATCTACAATCTTCTGATTTGCCCAAGCTGAGTATAATTCCTTAGAGATATCTTCTCCTAAAATAGTTGTTTTGCCAGTGTCTTCTTCGTATTTATCGATAGGTCTATAAAAATCCCTATCTTCAAAAGGTTCGATCCATCCTAAACCTAAATCCGTTAAAGATCGAAATTGGTTAGATAAGAAACTTAAAACATATTTGGAAAACATTTGAGATTCCGTATCGAAACTTCTTTTTAAATTTTCATCTTTTGAATGATTTTCTCTCCTACTCGAACGTCTTCTTCTAGTTCTTCGTTCATTTGCTGGTTCCTCCATTTTACTGATTTCATTTTTGTACTTCTCAATTTCATTTTTTAATTGGATTTCTTCATCTCCATAAAAAAATTGGAGTTCACTATCTGCAGCAACTTCCAAGAATTTAATGTATAAGTAATCCATCGATTGATAATCTTCTTTTGATTCTTGAACTAAAGCTGCAGCTTTAACAACAGCTTTTCGTAGGGCTTCTTCATCTGCTGCTTTTGTTAATTCTTTAGCTAAAGATGCGGCTCTTTGTCTACTATCTGAGAATAATAATACTTTTCTTCCACCATTTGGATTATGCTCTAGCTGTTCTTTTTCAAAAATTGTTTGTGGTTGTAATTTTAATTGCTCTGATACTAAATTGTAGAAAGATTGATTTCCTTTCGTACTAAAATCAGTTAAATTACTTCGTACATTACAATTTGGACAATTTTTTTCTTCACCGTAAACACCTTGTGGATTATAAAAAACTCGAATATAATTTGGATTATTAGTATAAATATCATTTCGTTCAACTTTTCCTGTGATGATATTCAACCATATACTTTCATCGTCCTTATTGCCTTGTCTAAATATTCCATTCGAAGGAATATATAAATAAATATCTTGATACTCTTCCTCTGATAAGCTTCCTTTTGTACTCCAGAAGAAATCATGGACTAAACTATGTTTATTAATATAGGCCTTGAAATAAATTGCTCCACAACGACGATGATTAACTAATTCATAAATTTTTCCACCACATTCACAAATAGTATCTTGTCTATTTAGATAAACTTTACCAAAAGGTAAATTACTTTCTTTTTCTTTTAGACTACAGTTTGGATTAGCACAAGCAAATATACCTTGTAAACCTCTAAACATCATGTGCAGTCTCGTTGGAAATAAAACTTGCCCTTCTTTACTTTTCGCTAAAGGAGCTATCGCTAAGATAACATTCGTAGCTTTCTCTGCTGTATCTACTTTAACATTCGGAAATATCTTTTGCGCTAATTTAGTAAATTTCAGCGCATTACCTTGAATATGGTTGATAATTTTTAACAGTGGATCAAACTCATGAAGTTCATCATAAAGCCAATTTTGTATTGACTCTTGAGACGAAAAGTCACATTTTTGTACATCTAATCCTATAACATGACCGAATTCTTCAATAGCTTCAGCCGTTTCTTGCTCATCTCCTTGAAATCTATCAATAGAAAAACTAGCAAGTGTTTCAGCATCCGCAGTAATCTTCCCGTTATTATTGAACTTTCGGACATCCCCAGTAATAATTTTAAATGTTTCATCTTCTGTATTTCTAGCCGTTAAGTCGCAAGCAAATTGATTAACAGCTTCTTGATTATCTGGAATACTAGCACTAGTTAAAATAAATTGTATCTTGTCACTATCTAGATTTAAACGGTGCATTAAACGTCTAATTAAAAGAGCAACTTCTCCTCCAGGTGCACCCTTATACATATGAGCTTCATCTATAATAAAAAGTAATTTGTTTTCTGATTCTTCTTCTAGCCACATTTTAGTATTGTCCCAGAAGCTACTCTCTTCTATACGCATCAACATATACTCTAGCATTGAATAGTTTGTGATAAGAATATCTGGTGTATTTTCTTGCATCTCTAAACGTGTGACCATCTCGGCATCACGTTCATCCGTAATATGTTTGCCATCTTCGATATTCTCTATGAAAGCTTCAAGATTATATTTGGCTGGATATTTCCCCATTTCAATTAATTGTTTCTTAACCTCTTCATCTTTACCTAATAAATCTTTTCTCAAAGTATTGGCTAAATTGGTATTTTTAATTTTATCACTTTTTCCTGGATACGGCGTTCTACCTGTATACATCCCAAATTGCGGAATTCTTTCACCATCTGTTATTTTATTAAATAAATCGTAAAACACACCGTCTTCATCACCAATCATATTTCTTAATCGACTCATTTGATCAGCTACTAACGCGTTCATTGGATAGAGCATAATTGCACGAATACCACGTTTACGCCAAGATTTTGGTGAGGATTGAGCTTCATTAATCAATTTTGTAACCATTGGCCAAGTAAAACATTCTGTTTTACCTGAACCTGTTCCTGTCGCCACAAGTAAATCTTTTCCATTATAGAAATTCTCGACAGCGTCTACTTGGTGTTTATACGGAGTATTATATACGCCTAATTGGTTATCGATAAGTTTACCAAGTATATCTTTTACATTCTGAGGTATATTCTCATTTTGTGTTAACCCATTTTCATGGATAAGGTAAGATGGATTTGCTTCTATAAAAGGTTCTTGCCATAGTACTTCTTGTTCTTCTAAATCTTTTTTTATTTCATTTCTTAGTGCGTCATTTCTTCCTAAATATTCTGTTTCAATGTATTTAAATAAACGTTCTTTCAGTCTTGTATGTGTATTCTGAATTGTATATTGATTCATACTAAGTTTCCTCCAATTTATAACCTAACATTTGAATTGTTCTCGCTACTATATCCCATAATTCCAACGGAACGATAAAAGACCAACTATCTAATATATGATTTTTTGGCCATGCGTATGTCGTGAGAAATGACTCTTCATACCTTGGTAAATTATATTCCAAGTTTAGTTCAACAATATCATGAACTATTTTATATTCAGCTGCTAGTGGGTTCTCATTAAGCTGTCTTAAACCTGAAATCAGTCTATAGTGAAAACCTTGTTTAATTAACTCTTCGTGTATTGGATATTGATAGAAATTATCTGCTCGTTTTAAAAGTAATAAATAGTCCCAATAATTCACCTGTTTTGTTTCTTTTCTTAGTAAATGAATCTCGGAATCCAAACGGCCATTTGAAATCCAGTTTTTTTCATATTTGTTGTTTTTGTGTACATTAAATACTTCATATTTAAAATCTAACTTTAGTATTTTAGTATAATAAGATGGCTTCTTAAACTCATTAACTAATTCTAAAGAGTTTTCTATTTGTAAAGTTGACTGAGATTTGTTTATTGCTTTAATAATTTTTGTAAGACCCACATATTTAAACTCAGTGTTCGGAGTAGATATTTCAATTAGTCGACTAACATTTTTATCTAATGGAATTATTTTTTTCCTAGCCAGTGTAATATTCCCATCTAAATCAACTTCATTTATTTCACTAGCTGCAATAAGACGATTCCTTATTATATGTATCGGATCAATATTCTTATCTGGATACATCCAATATGATACACTTGGAAACAGATTGATATATTCATCTAAAATTTCAGAAGTTCTTCGATAATGATAATTCTTGGACTTTATTTCAGCCTCATTTTCATGAATCATATGGTCCAGCAATATATATTTCATCCATACTGAGACGGCTGAATATACTATTCTTGAATGAAACTCTTCAGGCGATTCTGTAGAATATTTTCTAATATTTAAATCGTAAGATATATCTTCAATTAATTGTTGATACAAATTAAACACCTACTTGTAATACTTCAGTAAATCTTCCTCAATACCAAGACGATTTAAGTAAGATTCTAGTTCTGAGATCCGTTCTCTATTCATTGTTAATATTTGATGATTCAAAGGCATGTTCTTCATCGTAGTCATTTCAAAATGTTTATCTATTATCTCTTTATATAAGGCCGTATATACTTCCATTATATATAAAAATTCCTCTTGGACGTATCGAGTAAACAAACACTCTTCTGTCATTCTACTATAAAAATTTGAAGACAGCTTTTCTGTACTAATATCGGCTTTTGATACGTCAATATTTATTTCGTTGGATTTTTTCCAATGCTTTTCCAGGGCTAAATCGAAATGATCTATAGGATTTAAATAACCACAATAATTCCAAAGATTATCAGAAAATAAGCTTAATGATTTTTCATCATTAATCGTAAATATAATATTTTTATTTTTACTTTGATTAATTAATGTATTTACAGCTGATTCATTGAACATATCTAAGTGACCTTTTATAAGAACATATCTATCTTCATTATGATGAATTTGTTCGATCAGCCAATTTAAATCATAACATTCATTTAATATACTTATTGTTTTAACTGGCTTGCCTGTCACAATTAATGATAAAGCATTCGCAATATCTTCAGAATGAAATTCAGGAAGTATAATGAACTTATGCGTATTTAATAGTGCAATTAATATAGTAGTGTATCTTTGGGCATTCGAAGTATCCATAAAATTTTCGAGATTATATTTTATTCCTTCAAAAATATCAACAATACTGTCACTCGTCTGTAAATCAACATTCTCAAAATTTTCTGGTATATGTTCAATAACTCCAGAGTTGTTGCCGCTATTTCCTTGACTAGCTCCTGCAAAAGCAGATAGCTTAAACTGTTCAACGATATTTTTTTGAAAACTAGTTAATTCTTGTTTTATCTGTGTTTCAATAGTTGCTTTCTTTTCCATTAATTCTTTTAACTCATTAGTAATGGCTTTAGATTCGACTTCAATATCGGTCAATTCAGTAGTTATCCTGTTTAATTCTTTCTTTTTTTCATCGTATTGAGCTTCTACTGTCTGTAATTCATTTTCTTTTTTTAATAAATTTTCATTAGCTCGTAACATCCATTTAGCTTCAATTTTTTCTTCAAGCTCATTTGAAATCAAAGGGCTCTTTTCAAGAATTTCTAATAG
This sequence comes from Jeotgalibaca porci, assembly GCF_011299095.1. Lineage (NCBI taxonomy): Bacteria > Bacillati > Bacillota > Bacilli > Lactobacillales > Carnobacteriaceae > Jeotgalibaca > Jeotgalibaca porci. The sequence continues at coordinate 322,928 of NZ_CP049889.1, forward strand.
AAATTCCATTTCAGTAATTTCAGATCGCTTAATAAAGTCTATTATATTAGTTATATTCTCTATAAAAATATCGCTTGCTACCGAAAGTTTTTCACCTTCAATAGTGAAGAAGCGTTCAACTATCGTATAGTTGTCTTCAATATATTCTAACTCTGTCATAAGATTTGCTCTTATTTGTTTAGAGTACTTGTTACGCATCTCTGTATTTTTTAAATAATTTGAAAAGAAACCAATTGTATAATCTTCGGGATCTCGCAATTGAAACTTTTTCGTGCTTTCTGGTAGAATCACTGAATTATAAAAATATCGTAGTTTATCCGGATTATACCATTTTAACTTATTCCGGAGTGTTTCTGTTGATATTAACTGGTCATTATAAATATATATAAGGTCAAATTCAGTAACTGTATTCTTCAGATCTCTTATTTGCTTTTCAATATGGTATTTTCCTTCTTCATATTTAAAAGCTTTTTTATCACAAAGTAAGACTCGATAAGATTCTGATGTTACATCTAAGACTAGTAAAAAATATCTTGCTATTCCTTCAGGTAAACTTATCCCGTTATATAATACTTGTCTTAATTGCTTATCACTTAATGGTTGGTGGATTAATTCCTCTGAAAACAATACTTCATAAATATAGCCAAAACGTAGCTCTTGATAAAATGACATCTGTTTCAACTCATCTAATGGAATCCATTTTCTTATTTCAACCTCTTCGGCGATGCCTTCTACTTTAGATGAATAGATTTGAACAGGAGTTTCACTTGTATAATCATATTTAGCTTGAGTGAACTCTCGATATTGTGGGTCATAATCAGCAATTCTATATAAAGAGTTCGAACCTTGTAAGTTAGGCAATGCCAGACACAGTGAATAATTAAATTCTTTATTCATTCTTCTAGATCTCCTTTAATAATTCATGAATTGTATATGGAATAGTATTAGAATGTAATATATTTTTAAATGCATGAAAAAAAATTTGATTTTCATTTATAATATGATAGATTTTTTCTCGATTACTCGCTGTAAGAACCACTTTTTTTTGAGGAATCTGTGACAATAAGTTAAGCTCACTTACCGAAAAACCAAAGTTGCTTTTTAACTTTTCAATGTTTATTGTTGATATCAAATTATCATTATTTAAAAGGTAAATCATATCCCCATAGCTGAGTTCTCTCCATTTAATGAGGTTCATTTTGAATTTTCTAGTATCTATCCTTTTATTTGAATCTATGATAAGACTAGTTAGTTTTACATTGGTTACTAATTCAAGATTTAAATCCTCACTATATCCCACTTGTTTCAATTCATTCATAGTTTTTTTATTGTTTAGTTGAATATCTTTTCCTTTATATTCATGATGTTTAAGCTTTATATTTATACCAGTTGAAGTAATCTTTCGATCCATATTCAATTGTGTTTCACTTTCAGAAAGATTATAATTTAAATAGTTTATACCTTTATAATACGTTGTCTTCAATTGTTGCGGATGCTTATATCCATCATCTTGATACATATAAATATTGGGAGTACTATTTACTGAGTGAACAACATTATGCACCCTACCTTTAGCAGATATAAAATACCCTTCCTCTGTTTTAATACTCGGTGGCCAAAGAAAGTTTATTTTATTCTTACTTTCTAGTAATATAACTTTTAATTTCTCATGTAAGACTTGAGATAACCGTTTAAAGTTAGAATAATCCTTCTCATCTTTTATAAAGACCACTTTATAAATATAATGAGGTTTATTTTTTAAGAGAATTTCTCCTTCCAACTCTATATTCTTTTCTAAAAGATTATTTTTACATAATTTTCTAGGTGATAACCAAAGATACTCTTCATCTGAATATATAGTATCGCCATGTCGGATACTTTTACCTACATTTGAATTTACAGAAAATAAAACCCCTGCTTCTAAGACCGGATCAATAAAATTTGCCCATTTATTAATTGATGAAGGGACGTTTTTATATTGAATAAGAAAAGGTTTTTTAAATGCTGGATACTGATCAATCTTAAATAAACTTAATTCTCCTATTGGAAAATTAAAGCGATCAATATTTATTCGCTTACTGCTTTTACCGTAAATTACCTCTAGATATGCCTTCTGGCTCTCAGCGATCATCAAACTTTCATTACTTATAGCTTTTAATCCAATATTTAACTCGTAGCCATTTATTTTAGATTTGGTCAGATATAACGGCACCCCTAAACGTTCATAAATAGTTAAGTTCGAATTTCCATCTACTCTTAAATCACAATCTTTATAGATTTCGCTTCTCATATAATGTGCAAAGTAACTCTTCTGCTTATCACTAAACCTTAAAAAAACATCTTCACCACATTCAGGACAAATAAATGTGCCTCTCTTATATTTTTTCCGTTTCGTTAACTCTTCAGCCACTACCTCTTTTTGTTTGCCAGCTATTTCTAAAGAAATTGCTGTATCCACTATCTTTCACCTCCAACTCTAAAAACTACCACCCGTAAATAAAACGCTCTCATTTCTAGGAGTCTTACTATCTCTTTTTTAGTTGCGTTTTGTTATTTTTGAAACAACTGCTAAACGATTTTTACCGCATTGTTGTCTTATTATCGTTGTATATTCATTGTTCTTAATAATTTTATCTTGATTATTTTTATATATTATCATTATATTCTCTTCTAATTCTTCATCAGTGAGATTATCTACCCAATATTCATCAACTATTTCATTAATTACAGCTGCAACTTCGCGTTGAGTGCGATAAAACTTTTTCACTTCCACAGAATCACCCCTGTTTTATTAGATTCTTACTTTTATTATACTTTAGATATATATCTTTAGCCATCACTCTTTAATAAGAAATACTCTAGTCCTTTATTAACTTTCATCTCATTTCTTTATACTCATCCGCATACACTTCCTGTCCATCCTTATAAGCAACGATTTGACAAATATTGAGTTGCTCTGAACTAATGTAAGCATGCAATTCTTGTTTATTCATAGATTTCCCCTCGCATTCTCTCCTAAGAATGAAGGCATTAAAAATTGAATGCAATATCTTTTTTATTTTTAGGATTTGATAATAGAATAATTAAAAAAAGAAGCTTAGATTATTAATCTGACTACTGTCAAATCAACGTTTCTAAGCTTCTTTTCGTTTATCTCTTATGGAGATGGCGGGAGTCGAACCCGCGTCCAAACATATCGGCACTTCCAAGTCTACGCTCATAGCCATACTATTTAGGATTCGCATTTTGTTAGCCGTCTGGCAGGCGTTACAAAACGCTAACCTGATTAATCTCTCCCGATTCCTCCAGGTGGAAAGTCACGGTGTAGTCCACTGATTATGGGACCCTTGCTTGAGCACATGGACGATGCCAAGAGGATCTTAGCTAGCTGTTATTAAGCAGCGAAAGCTAAAGTGTTATTGTTTGTTTTGTCAGTTATATTTAACTGGAACGTTTTTGCGTAGCCGTAACCTACGGAGCGCGTCAAAAGCTCGACCTATGCCTGTCGAATCCGTAACATCCCCTCTATAAAATAATAAAGGGTACTCTTACTGAGTACCCTTTATTATACACGTTTCTATGTTATTTTCAAGTTTACTGCTCTTGTAACGGCAGTTCGTCATCCTTATCCACGTCTGTTGGCAGAATCTTGTGAACTTCAGGCTCTTGTTCGTTGTTATTGATATTATCAGGTGCGAAGTGCTCTACGCTATTGAATTTTTCCAAATGATAAAAACCATCATAATAGCTGACAACCGAAATGCTGGCATTGTCCAGATGACGATCAATTTGGAACTCCGGTATTAACGCATGAATCATATTGCGAATAGTCATACCATGACACACCACCAAAATATTGCGGCCTGTTTCGCGGTGTTCGTTGATTAATTTGATTAATCCTCTTTCCACGCGTGTCCAGAATGTCAGGTAATCTTCTGCTTCGTGATACGGATCCATGGCTTTCATACCGTTTAATTCTTCAATAACAGATTTATCGTTGCGATAATCCATGCCCTCTTCATAACCAAGGAACTTCCATAGATTTTCCCATGTCTCCGTTGCATCCATCCCTTCAAATGAACCAAAGAATATTTCTCTGAATTCAGGCATGGCTACTACTGGAGGCATCTCTTCTTTATGTTGATTCTCGTTTACTATTATTTGAGCCGTTTCAAATGTTCTTCTTAAGTCACTGCAGTAAACAGCATCGAATTTTACATCTGCTAACCCAGCACCACTACGCGCAACGTCTCTTTTCCCGCGGTTGGTAAGTGGTGTATCGGACCACCCTTGCATACGATGATACTTATTTAAGTAGGTCTCACCGTGGCGCATAAAATAAAATGTAACACCTTTTGACATAGTCCACCTCGTAGCTTATTTATTTACTAACTTTCTCTACTAATCTACCATCATAATAAGCTGCAAGCAAGGCTTGAAGGTCATTTACCTGTTCAGTTAATCGTTGACCCACATCTGTTTCGCGTACAGTCTTACGCTCGAGCTCTTTGTCAACAATCCGACGGGTCGAAACGATGTCGCTTTCGTTTACTAAGGCATCTTTAACCGAAGTAAACGGTTGGTGCGAAACTAACTGCATGCCAAATGAATTATAAAGCAACGTGTAGCCAGCTAGACCGGTTGTTGCCTGATAAGCTTTTGAGAATCCGCCATCGATTACAATCAACTTCCCGTTTGCTTTCAGCGGGTTTTCGCCTCGATTTTCTTTTACCGGTGTATGGCCGTTAATGATATGGCCTTTACAGGAGTCTAATCCAAATTCGGTCAGAATCATATTACATAATTCAATATTATGACGTTGTTTGTAATAAGCATTTTTGTGTTCAAAATGCGTCGCTTTATCCTCGACGTACAGACGTTCGAACGTGGTCATCTTATCCTTGCCAAATAATGAGGAGGCTTTTCCTTCCCACTGATACCAAACGTAATCGAGGTAGCGGTTGTTGTCAGAGCCCGCCTCACGATTCAAATACCCTTTCCGGAGAATATCTTCGTATTCGTCCAGCAGCGCTTTACCTTTGTACTTCTTATTATGAATGGTCATTTCCATGAATGTTAAATCATCGTTTATCGGCACACAACCATGGAAAAGGAGATTGTCATTATATTTCAAATACAAGGAGCCTTTACTGTAAAGGAATTGCACATGTTTATGGAGACGCTCACTATTTAAGAAGCCTTCCATCAGACGGTTCACAACCAATTTCTCTTCTTCCGTCAGAGCGTACGGGTCATTTGGATCGATAGTCGGGAAATAATCACAACGAAGCGGATAAACTTTTCCGTCGATTGTAACGGTACCTTCATCATGATTAATTTTATCTAATAGCAGACTTGCTTCCATCTCAAATTCAGGATGGCGTTTGATAATCGCACCTTCCAATTTAAACTGGATAATCGAAATTGCTTGGTTCATTTTCGCAATTTGGCGGATTTCTTCTTGATAGATTTCATCATCTGAATCAGGATTTACTTTCGGTAAAAAAGGTTCATAGCGGTCTTCCGGATATACCATTTCCGAAAACGTCATCAGTGGGCGAAGTGAAATACCGTACGCATCCTCGATAATCTCCAAGTTGTCGTAACGCGCACTGATACGAATCACGTTTGCCATACAGGCAGCAGATCCACTGGCAGCACCCATCCATAAAACGTCATGATTCCCCCACTGGATATCCAATTCGTGGCCATCCATCAGCGTATCAATAATTTTATCCGGATACGGGCCCCGGTCGTAAATATCGCCTACAACGTGAATATGATCGACTACCAGACGTTGGATTACATGCGCAAAAGCGGCAATCAGCTGTTTCCCACGATTTAGTGAGATAACGGTATTGATAATTTTATCGTAATAATGCTCTTTATTGGACATAATGGTGTCTTTGAATAGAAGTTCTTCAATGATATACGCATAGTCCGGCGGCAAGGCTTTTCTCACCTTTGAACGCGTATATTTGGAAACGACAAAAGCACACAGTTCGGTAATGCGTGTCACCGTCAGTGTGTAGAATTCTTCTATTTCTTCTCGCGATGTCAATTCCGATACAATTAAATCAACCTTTTCTTCTGGATAATAGACAATGGTCGCCAATTGATTCATCTCGCGCGTACTCAAACGACCCTGGAAAATCTCTCTAATCTTCTCTTTGATGTTACCGGAACCGTTACGCAACACGTGCTGAACAGCATCATATTCCCCATGCAAATCACTGATGAAATGCTCTGTTGCTTTCGGCAAATTCATGATTGCTTCGAGGTTGATAATTTCAGTTACTGTGTCCGCTATAGTCGAATATTGCTTTGATAACAGCTTTAAGTACTTATCCTTATCTACAACCACAAGGCCCACCCCATTTTCATATTCTGTTCTTATGACTCTATCATAGCTTTTTAATGAAGAAATTAATAGACCAAAGCAAAAAATTGTCATTGTCCGACAATATAGTCGTAACAGAAGCAAGTATAGTGCAAATTGAACGTGCTGTCTTTTATAATCTGACACCTCTTAATGCTTTCTCTCTACTCAGATAGGAAATCTAATTAGCCAGACTCTCAAGTAGAATAGATAATTTCGATTTCTACTTGAGACTTATCAGAGTACGACATATAAATTTATTTTCGAGCGTCTATGTCGCATCTGTGTAACTATTCTGCTCAGCAAAAAGAGGCTCGTCAGCATGACGGGCCTCTTTTACATTTTAGCGATTTTTCATTGCACGATCGATTTCACGCTTCATATCTTTTTGTTTCAGAGATTCGCGTTTATCGTATTTTTTCTTACCTTGGGCAATCCCAATTAACACTTTTGCAAAGCCATCTTTCAAATAAACTTTCAAGGGAATAATAGTGACACCCTGCGTTTTTAATTCATTGGCTAAATAGTTTATTTGTTTCTTGTGCAAGAGTAATTTGCGTGTACGCAAAGGATCGTGGTTAAAGATGTTCCCTTGTTCAAAGGGACTGATATGTACATTCTGAAGAATGGCTTCTCCCCCGTGAATGGAAACATAACCATCACGCAAGTTTAGTTTACCATTTCGGATGGATTTAATTTCGGTACCTTTTAACACAATACCCGCCTCAAATGTATCCAAAATCGTATATTCAAAATGCGCTTGACGATTCTGTGCTAAAACTTTCCCTGTCCCTTTTGGCATAAGCTTAACCTCAATTTCTATCTATCTTTCTTTTTGACCGCTTTCTTTTTACCTGGTCGGTTTGTGTTTTTCGGTCCTTGGCGTTTTGATTTCTTTCTAAAATCTTGGGGTTTATCCGACGATTTTTTGTTACGCTTTTTAGATTTTTTCTTCTGTTCACGATTCATTTCATTATCGTAAACTTTCAAATCTTCATCTTCGATCAGCGCAAAATCAATTTCACGTGTTTCCACGTCTGCCTTGGTTACTTCGATTTTTACTTTTTGACCGATTCTGTACACAATGCCGGTCCGCTCTCCTAATAATACCATATGACTCTCGATAAAGTTGAAATAATCCTGATCCATTTTCGAAATATGGACTAAACCTTCAACTGTATTCGGTAATTCGATAAAGATACCGAACTTCGTCACGGAGCTGATGACACCTTCGAATTGCATGCCGACCTTGTCGACCATAAATTCTGTTTTCTTCAAGGAATCTGTCTCGCGTTCTGCATCCACGGCACGTCTTTCTGCCACAGAGGTCATAGTCGCGATTTCTTCCAGTTTCCCTTCCCATTTCGCTTTCTTAGCAGAGATATTACCGCTCTCGTACTCACGGATTAAACGGTGAACAATTAAATCCGGGTAACGACGGATTGGTGAAGTAAAGTGCGTGTAGTCGCGTGTCGCCAAGCCATAGTGGCCCATTGGTGTCATATCGTACTTCGCTTGCTTCATAGAACGCAGCAGGAATGTGGAGACAACCGCATCGTAGGGCTCACCATCTGTTTCGATTAAGATGTTCTGAAGTTGTTTTGGTTTGATATTTTCGTTAGATCCTGTAACCACGATACCGAATGTTGTTACGAATTCCATGAAGCGCAACATTTTAGCTGGATCGGGCTGTTCGTGAATCCGGTAGATGAACGGGAACTTCTTCTTATTATAGTGAGCAGCAATCGTTTCATTCGCTGCTAACATGAAGGATTCAATTAAACGTTCGCCCACTCCACGAACCACAACTTGAATATCAAGCGGGTGGCCCGCCTCATCAACGATAATTTTCGATTCGCTTGTATCGAAGTCAATCGAGCCGCGTTTACGGCGCATGCGTTCAAGGATGTGGTGTAAATCACGCATCCCTTCCAACATCGTGACATAATCCGTATATTCACGGCGTATTTCAGGATTACCTTCTTCTAAAATTTCATTAACAGCTGTATACGTAAAGCGCTGTTTGGAATTGATAATACTTGGATAGATATCATAATTGACTACTTTCCCAGTACCATCCATTTCCATCATACAGGTCATTGCCAAACGGTCTTCGTGTGGCAATAGCGAACAGACACCGTTCGAAAGCTTCGTTGGTAACATTGGGACAACCCGGTCCGTTAAATACACACTGGTTCCGCGTTCGTATGCTTCGCGGTCAATAGATGAATTTTCAGTAACATAGTACGAAACATCAGCAATATGCACACCTAATTGAAAGTTTCCGTTAGTGAGTTTCTTAAATGAAATCGCGTCATCCAAGTCTTTAGCGTCTGCACCGTCGATGGTGATGACTGTTTCATGACGTAAATCAACGCGATTCTCCAACTCTTCTTGAGGAATTTCAAAGGGGATTGCTTCTGCTTGGTTCAACGCATCTTGCGGGAACTCTGTCGGAATCCCCAGTTTGTATAAAATTGAAAGAATATCAACACCCGGTGCATTTTTATGGCCGATTTCTTTTGTAATAAACCCTGTCATACCTACGGGATTTTCCGCTGTCGGGAACTCTTTAATTTCCGCTAAAACAATACTGCCTTCTACCGCCTGCAAACCATCTGGCAGCACATAAACCACCATATGGTTCAATTTATTATCTTGGGGTACGATATAGCCCAAGAAACCTGTTTCTTCTCTACGTTCTGAATCATAGGGGAAAAATTCGCCTACAATACGGTTAGTGTTCCGCTCGATTACTTGAACAACGCGACCTTCCGGGCCTTTGCTGTTCCATGGTTCTGGTTTGCCCGTGATTTTAACTTCAACGGTGTCGCCTTCCATGGCACTGCCGGTATATTCCTTCGCTACGTAAATATCGTCTTCGTTCGGATCGTAATCCACAAAGCCGAAACCGCGTTCATTGGCACGGAATTTCCCAATGATCGTACCTGATGCACGTTTCAAACGGAATTTTCCTTCTTTGTTCAAAACAATTAATTCTTCACGTTCTGCTAAGGCAATGGCTTTAATTAATTCTCTAAATTTTGATGCTTCTTCATAGTGCAACGCTTCGCTGAGTTGACGGACTGAATAGCTTGTTGGTTCTTTTTGTTTTAAGAAATCTACGATTTCTGAACGAATCTTTTCAATGTTGCTCATAAATCATCCTTCTTTCCAGTTTAATTTTTCCAGGAATGTTGTTACGGACTCTTCGAAAGAATCTCTATTGGCACCAACGGTTATCACATGTGACATATCCGGGAATGCTTGATAGTCAACGGTCGTAAATGGTAGTAAAGCGTCGCGTAATACGGCACCATTTATCGAGTCAATTAGCTCGTCTTTTCCGGATGAAGCGATGTAATATGGAACTTTAATTTTATTAAGTTCGTCAATAACTTCTTTTGAAAACTGCGTAATTGTTTCCATTTGTTGTGTCATTTTTTCTTTAATACGGGGCATCGCTGCTTCAATTTCTTCGGCCGGCATACCCAAACGTTTGTTGAAGTTACGGTAATAATTCACAAAAGCTGCAGGAACACGACTTTCACCGATATTCATAATCGGGGAGTTAAACGATCCTCCTCCTATATAATCACCTCGTTCAAGCGCACGTGTTGCCACAATACCGCCCAATGATAGGCCGAGAACAGCAATTTGATCGTACCCTTTGTTTCGTAAAAATTGCGTTGCTTCCTTAGCATCTTCTAGCCACTTATCCGTTCCGCCTAAATCTAATATATCTTCAAAGCGTTCGGAAGCATGACCTGAAAAATTCGGCGCATACACGGTATAGCCTTCACGCTGTAAATGTCTTCCTAACATCCGCACATCATTCGCGCTTCCTGTATAGGCATGAAGAAGAAGGACAGCCCTTGGTCCTGCTTCAAATAAAAACGGTTGTGGTAATTTAATTTTCGACATGTACGTCACCTCATCATTTATTGCTACTTCTATTGTACTTTAAGACCTGAAAAAAACCAAAAAAAGGAGCTGAGACTCGAGTCCCAGCTTCAATTTCATTCATTATACTCATAATTAGTTGGAAGATAGGTATGCGAGTACTACTGAAAGAACAATAAAAATTGTTCCTAATCCAGCAGTTGTTCTTCTTAACCCTGCTTCAAACCCTCTTGCTTTTTGTTTACCGAATAATGCTTCTGCTCCACCGCTCAAGGCACTTGCTGCGTTTGTTTTAGATGGTAACATCAAAACAGCAATAATCAACAAGACTGATACGATGATGAGTGCGATTAATAAGACGTCGTACAATGGTGGACCTCCTTTAAATACTACGATTAACTATAGCATAAACAAGGAATTTATTCTACACCCGACTTCAGGTATTTTTCGGATTCAAATGGATGTACGAACAAACCGCTCAGAAGTTTCGGTTCAAACCAAGTTGATTTAGGCGGCATGACTTCACCATGGTCCGCAACGTTCAAAAGTTGCTCCATGGTCGTTTGATACATGGAGAACGCAATTTTCCCAAAACCCGCACGTGCCATTAATTCTTCTATCGGGTGAATGCCCCCAACAAATTCAATCCGTTGATCCGTACGAGGGTTTTCAATCCCAAACACGGGTGAAAGGACATAATTCTGGAGTAAAGACGCATCCAAGGCCGCAACAGGATCGGCAGGTATCTTGTCTTTTTTAATCGTCAACTTGTACCAGTCACCATTAGCGAACATGCCGATGGTCCCCGCTTCTTTGGGTGTAAATGTTTCTGCTTCTACTTTTTCAAAATCGAATGCTTGGGAAATTATTTTGACCGTTTGTGGGGTGAGATCCCCTTCTACGATGCGGTTATAAGGAAGAATGGTCAATTCTTCTTCTGAAAATATCACACCAAGAAAGTAATTAAAACTTGCTTCTTCCGGTGCATCCGGATAAGCTTCTTGACGCATTTTAGACACTTTATACGCAGACTCCATGCGATGATGCCCATCAGCAATATAAAGATTAGTAATTTCTTCCGCAAAAATGCTCTGGATATTTTCGATAGTCGCCGGGTCTGTAATTCTCCAGATGCAATGGTTCGTATCGTTAAAGCTATCAAACGTATAAAGCGGCAAACGGGCTTCTCTTTCCTTTTTCAAAAGCAGCTTCAGTTTGCTATTTTTACGCATAGTCAGGAATATCGGACTCGTATTCGCATCTGAACAGTCATTATGGCGAATGCGGTCTTTCTCTTTGTCCGGACGGGTGAACTCATGACGCTTAATGTGTCCATCTGCATAATCAGCCACTGCAATGGTTGTCACTAATCCATATTGTAGACGGTCGCCTTGCAGTAGACGATAAATATATAATGCAGGTTCCTCTTCTTTAATAAGCCAGCCTTTGTCCATAAAATCTGCTAATTTATCTTTCGCTAACTCATAGACTTCATCCGCATCTTCTGTTTCAAATCTGACATCGGTACGGTCTATATTCAAGAATGATTTAGGATTGTCTTCTACTAACTTTAACACTTCGCTCTTACTCACCACATCATACGGTAGACTCGCAATCTGGTCGACGTCATAAGAATTGGGTCGTACTGCTCGAAATGGTTTAATACTTACCATAATTACATTTCCCTCCTGTTTATCACTCTTGCTTTCAGTACACCTTCAATTTTGCTCATATCTTCAAGTATCTCTTGAAGGAGTGAATCTTCTAAAAGCGGAATATCAATAATTGTGTAGGCATAATTTCCACGGCTACGATTCAAAATGTTATCAATATTCACAAAGTGCTTGGCTAATATGGCTGAGATTTGCCCCACCATATTGGGTACATTCCTATTGACGATTGTAATTCTTAAAGGTGATTGTTGCGGGATATCTATCGTCGGGAAATTGACTGAACGTAAAATATTTCCTGTTTCCAAAAAGTATTTTAACGTTTTTACGGCCATTATCGCACAATTAACTTCTGCTTCGTCTGTTGAAGCTCCCAAATGCGGAAAGATCAGTGCTTTCGGATGACGGACAAACGCTTCATCCGCAAAATCGGCAACATATTTATCCAGCCTGCCATTATTTAAAGCTGTCAAAATATCATCTCTGACAATAATGCCATCACGTGAAAAGTTAAGCAGCACTGCTCCGGGCTTCATTTGATGTAAAAAATCAGCATTTACTAAGCCTTCTGTATGGTTGTTGACTGGCACATGGACCGTCACGTAATCTGCATCCCGTAATACTTCCTGTAAGGAATTCGCTTTTTTAACGCGGCTGCTCATATTCCAAGCTGTCTCTACTGAAACATAAGGGTCATAGCCAATTACGTCCATATTCAAATGATAAGCATCGTTAGCGACTAAAGAACCGATGGCACCCAGACCGATGACGGCCAATCGTTTTCCTGCAAGTTCTGTTCCGGCGAATTGTTTTTTATTGGCTTCGACAATTTCTGGGAGGTTATCGCCTTCCATATGCTCTACCCACCGCAGACCTTGGTAAATTGGACGCGCAGACATAACCAGTGCAGCAAGAACCAGCTCTTTTACAGCATTTGCATTTGCTCCAGGTGTATTGAACACAACAATTCCATTTTCTGAACAGGCTTCGACTGGAATATTATTGACCCCTGCCCCCGCACGGGCAATCGCAAGTAAAGAGTCGTTAAAAGCCATAGTGTGCAGGTCTTTACTTCTTAGAATAATCGCATCCGGATCGTATCCTTCGTTTAATACAAACTCCTCATTATTCAGTAACTGTAAGCCTTCTGGTGCGATTCGATTGAATGTATGGATGTCTTTCATTTTGCCAGTCCCTCTCTTTGTTCGAATTCTTTCATAAATGTAACCAGTGCTTGGACGCCTTCTAAAGGAAATGCGTTATACAGGCTCGCGCGCATGCCCCAACAGAACGGTGCCCTTTTAGATTCACAAATCCTGCTTTTTCAGCTTCAGTAACAAACTTCTTGTCTAATTCTGTGTCGCCCGTTACAAAAGGAATATTAGTCAGTGAGCGGAAATCAGGATGGACGGGTGAAGTGTAAAGGTTAGATTCTGAAATCGTGCTGTAAAGTAAGGTCGCCTTTTCTTGATTCATTTCAAGCATTTTTGGTACCCCACCTAATTCAAGTAGCCAGTCAAAGACCAATTTTGAAACATAAATCGGAAAAGTTGACGGTGTGTTGTATAGTGATTTACTTTTCACATAGGTCTGATAATCCAACATGGTCGGGATGTGTTCTGAATTTTTACCGATTAAATCTTCACGGACAATCACAATTGTTAGGCCAGCTGGTCCGATATTCTTTTGAGCGCCCGCATAAATTAAGCCAAAATCGCTGATGTCATAATCAGCTGACAAAATATTCGAGGACATATCGGCTACCAACAATGTCTGCTTAAATTTCGGTATCGTGTGATAAGCGGTTCCTTCAATAGTGTTATTTGTTGTGATATGAATGTAGTCAAATTCCGTTTCGTTTTCAATGTGTATTTCCGGAATCTCCGTATGATTATTAGGAGTTGAATCGGCGATGACGACTGCGCGATCAGGGAATAGTTTGTTAGCTTCTTCAAACGCCTTTTTCCCCCACATTCCCGAAATAACATATCCCGCCTTCTTATCCTTTAAGAGATTCATCGGTATAGAAGCGAATTGTGTGCTGGCGCCGCCTTGCAAGAATAGAACATGATAGTTATCCGGTATGTTCATTAACGTTCTCAAAGCATTTTCTGCGTCAGTTATTATATGCTGAAACAAGGAGGACCGATGACTCAGCTCCATCGCAGACATTCCGCTACCTTGATAAGATAACAACTCGTCTTGCACTTTTTTTAATACAGCTGTAGGCAGTACTGCAGGTCCTGCCGAGAAATTCCAACAAGTCATAAGTGACACTCCAATCTAATTCTCATATTATTTTAATGTTTAAGTCATTATAACAAAATGAATCAAATATGAAAGGTTTATTTGGAATTCACTGCTGACTCAGACGGAAAAGTTGTTTGAATCGTCGTTTTGGTCGTAAAACGCTAACTCAAATTGAAATAGGCGTTTGAGCCGTCGTTTTGGTCGTAAAACGCTGACTCAAATTGAAATAGGCGTTTGAGCCGTCGTTTTGGTCCTAAAACGCTGGCTCAAATTGAAATAGGCGTTTGAGCCGTCGTTTTGGCTGTAAAACGCTGACTCAAAACAGAAAAACCGTTTGAGCCGTCGTTTTGGTCGTAAAACGCTGACTCAGAACGGAAAAGCCATTTGAGTCGTCGTTAACGTTATATATAATGTATACTACAAAAAAACCTATCCGCACGCGGATAGGTTTTTCTCAGTTAAAATTATTTGTTTTCTAGGTTGTAGAATGCTTCTAGACCTTCGTAAACAGCTAATTCACCCAATTGGTCTTCGATACGTAGCAATTGGTTGTATTTAGCAATACGGTCAGTACGGCTCAATGAACCTGTTTTGATTTGTCCAGCGTTTGTTGCAACAGCGATATCAGCGATTGTTGCGTCTTCTGTTTCACCTGAACGGTGAGAGATAACAGCAGTGTAACCAGCTTTTTTAGCCATTTCGATTGCTTCAAATGTTTCTGTCAAAGTACCGATTTGGTTAACTTTGATTAGGATTGAGTTACCGATATGGTTTTTGATACCTTTTGCTAGGATTTCAGTGTTTGTAACGAACAAGTCGTCACCAACTAATTGAACTCTTTCGCCTAGACGTTCTGTCAATAGTTTCCAGCCGTCCCAGTCGTTTTCGTCCATACCATCTTCAATAGAGATGATTGGGTATTTGTTAACTAATTCTTCTAGGAAATCTACTTGTTCAGCAGCAGTACGTTTAGCACCGTTTTCACCTTCGAATTTAGCGTAGTTGTAAATACCGTCTTCGTAGAATTCTGATGCAGCACAGTCAAAACCTAAGAATACATCTTTACCTGGCTCTAAACCAACAGCTTTGATTGCTTCTAGAATTGTTTCAACACCGTCTTCAGTTCCTTCGAAACGTGGAGCAAATCCACCTTCGTCACCAACAGATGTATCTAGTCCGCGAGCTTTAAGGATTGAAGCTAGTTTGTGGAAGATTTCTGCTCCCCAACGTAGTGCTTCTTTGAATGTAGGTGCGCCAACTGGAAGAATCATGAATTCTTGGAAAGCGATTGGTGCAGATGAGTGAGATCCACCATTGATGATGTTCATCATTGGAGTTGGCAATACTTTAGAGTTGAATCCACCTAAGTATTGGTACAATGGTACATCTAGGTATTCTGCAGCTGCATGAGCAACAGCGATGGAAACACCAAGAATAGCGTTCGCACCCAATTTACCTTTGTTAGGAGTTCCATCTAAAGCGATCATTGTTTGGTCGATAGCTAGTTGGTCTCTTACGTCAAAACCGATAAGCGCGTCAGCGATTAATTCAACGTTCTCAACAGCTTTTTGAACACCTTTTCCTAGGTAACGGTCTTTGTCTCCGTCACGTAGTTCTACTGCTTCGTGCTCACCAGTAGAAGCTCCTGAAGGAACCATACCGCGACCAAATGCGCCACCTTCTGTGTAAACTTCAACCTCAATTGTTGGGTTACCGCGTGAATCAAGTACTTCTCTAGCCAAAATATCTGTAATGAATGGCATTCTATTCTCTCCTTTTTTTAAAACAATAATTTGTTTTACAAGTTAATTTTAGACAACTTTTGAGTATATTGCAACTCAATCTCGTAATTGGTTACCCTTTTACGATTAAACTTTCACCTGTCATTTCCTCAGGTTGAGGAACACCCATCAAATCAAGCATAGTTGGAGCGACATCCGCCAACTTACCATCTGTGCGTAATGTGATACCAGGTTTAGTAACAATTAATGGAACCGGAACGGTTGTATGTGCAGTGTGCGGTGTACCTTCAGGTGTCATCATTGTATCTGCGTTACCATGGTCAGCGAAAATAATCGCGTAGCCACCGTGTGCAATGATATTATCAACAACTTTACCGAGGTTCTCGTCCACTGCTTCGATTGCTTTGATAGTTGGTTCCAACATACCAGAGTGACCGACCATGTCCGGGTTTGCGAAGTTCAAGATGATTGCATCATACTTGTCTTCGTCGATAGCTGAACTTAGAGCATCTCCTAGTTCGTAAGCACTCATTTCAGGTTTCAAATCATATGTTGCCACTTTTGGTGAAGGAATCAAGATACGATCTTCGCCTTCAAATGGTTCATGTTGTCCACCGTTCATAAAGAACGTTACGTGCGGATATTTTTCAGTTTCAGCAGCATGAAGTTGTGCCTTACCATGATTACTCAATACTTCTGCTAATACATTTTCCATCCCGATTGGCGGGAAAGCAACATCAGCAAGGACTGTATCTTGGTATAACGTCATTGTCACAAACTTAATGTTTTGTGGACGCATACCACGATCAAACTCTGTCCATTCTACGTTACTAAATGCATTAGAAAGTTGAATAGCTCGGTCAGGACGGAAGTTAAAGAAGATAGCTGAATCATTATCTTTAACTGTTCCTACTGGCAAACCGTCTTTAACGATAACGCTTGGCATGATGAACTCATCCGTTACGTTATTCGCATAGCTTTGTTCAATAACCGCTTGTGCTGAAGGGAATGCTGGACCTTCGCCATGCATCACTGCATCATAGGCCAAGTTCACACGTTCCCAACGTTTGTCACGGTCCATTGCGTAATAACGACCAGAAACTGTCGCTATTTCACCTAAGCCGACTTCTGCCATTTTATTTTCGATTGTTTCGATGTAGCTCGCACCTGCGTGCGGATCCACATCACGGCCATCCATGAAAGCATGAAGATAAAGTTTCTTCACACCTTTTTGATGTGCACTCTCGATTAAAGCAAGAATATGCCCTAATTGACTATGAACGCCACCGTCAGATACCAAACCGAATAAATGTAGAGCAGAACCATTATCGATTGCGTGTTGATAAGCACCTTTTAATGCGTCATTCGTTAGAAATTCGCCATCTTGGATTGCTTTGTCAATACGTGTCAGACTTTGGTATACAACACGGCCAGCTCCAATGTTGGTATGCCCAACTTCAGAGTTACCCATTTGACCTTCTGGAAGACCTACAGCCAATCCAGAAGCTG
Organism: Jeotgalibaca porci; assembly: GCF_011299095.1. Classification (NCBI taxonomy): domain Bacteria; kingdom Bacillati; phylum Bacillota; class Bacilli; order Lactobacillales; family Carnobacteriaceae; genus Jeotgalibaca; species Jeotgalibaca porci. The sequence goes on from NZ_CP049889.1 coordinate 340,381, forward strand.
CCATTGTTGCATGCGCATAAGAATTCCAGTAGCGGTCAAAATTAGGTTTTTTTGCTTGCGCAACGGCGTTACCAATAACCTCGTCGCGGCAACCAAAACCATCAAGAATGATGATTGCAACAGGTTTCTTATTCATTATTTAACTGCCTCCAATAATTTCAAGAAGGATTCAGCTTCAAGACTTGCTCCACCAACTAAAGCACCGTCAATGTTTGATTTTGCCATGTACTCAGCAATGTTTTCTGGTTTAACAGAACCACCGTATTGAATACGTACAGCATCCGCAGTTGCACCATTGTACAATTCACGAACTGTTTCACGAACAACGCCGCATGTTTCATCCGCTTCTTCAGCAGAAGATGATTTACCTGTTCCGATTGCCCAGATTGGTTCATAAGCGATAACAAGTTCAGAAACTTGTCCTTCTGTTAAATCTTTCAATGCATTCGTAATTTGACCTTTGATCCATTCAGCTGTTTCGCCAGCTTCACGTTGCTCTAGTGTTTCCCCACAGCAAACGATTGGAATCATACCATTACGGAAAATAGCATGCGCTTTTTTATTGATGTCTTCATCTGTTTCATGGAAGTACTCGCGTCTTTCAGAGTGGCCGATGATTACGTAATCAACACCTAAATCTCCTAAAGCGTTCGGGCTAACTTCGCCTGTAAAAGCACCTGCATCTTCAAAGTAGCAGTTTTGTGCTGCAACTTTAAGTTCAGTTCCTTCACGGTCGCTAACCATTTTTTCCAAGTATAAAGTTGGAGAACCGATAACAGAATCTACTGCTTCATTACTTGGAATTGCGTTTTTTACAGCTTCTACAAAAGCTTGCGCTTCTGCTGCTGTTTTATTCATTTTCCAGTTACCTGCAATAATTGGTTTTCTCATGATATTCCTCCTTCTATCAACCCTGAAAATTATTTATCAGAAATTGATGCAACGCCTGGTAATTCTTTACCTTCTAGGTATTCTAGAGATGCTCCACCACCTGTAGAGATGTGAGTAAAGTCATCTGCGTAGCCTAATTGCATTGCGGCAGCTGCTGAGTCACCACCACCGATAATTGTTGTAGCATCGTCTAACTTAGCGATTGCTTCACAAACACCGATTGTTCCTTTAGCAAAGTTCTCGAATTCGAAAACGCCCATAGGACCATTCCATACAACTGTCTTAGCACCTTCAAGTTCTTTTTCGAACAACTTGATTGTTTCAGGTCCGATATCCAAAGCTTGCATATCAGCTGGGATTTCGTCCATTGGAACAGTGCCTTCTACAGCATCGTTGCTGAAATCAGAAGCGATTGTTGCATCAATAGGTAAAATTAATTTATCGCCAGCGCGAGCCATCAATTCTTTAGCCAAGTCAATTTTGTCAGCTTCTAGTAAAGAGCCGCCAATTTCTTTTCCTTGTGCTTTAGCGAATGTATAAGCCATACCGCCACCGATAATAACTTTATCAGCTTTTTCTAGCAAGTTTTCGATTACGCCGATTTTATCCGAAACTTTCGCTCCACCCAAAATAGCTACGAAAGGACGTTGTGGTTCATCAACCGCACCACCGATGAATTTAATTTCTTTATCCATCAAGAAGCCAGCTGCTGATTCCAAGTGAGAAGCAACCCCGATGTTTGATGCATGGGCACGGTGAGCCGTTCCAAATGCGTCATTGACAAATAGGTCACCTAGGCTTGCCCAGTATTTTCCTAATTCAGGATCGTTTTTACTTTCTTTCTTGCCGTCTACATCTTCAAAACGTGTGTTTTCGAAAACAAGAACTTCGCCATCTTTAAGTGCATTGATTGCTTCTTCTAGTTCTTCGCCACGTGTTTCAGGTACAAACTTCACTTCTTTATTTAGTAATGAAGCCAAGCGTGTAGCAACCGGACGTAAGCTCAATTTAGCTTTGTCTTCTTCAGTTTTAACTTTACCCAAGTGAGAGAAAAGAATTACTTTGGCATTGTTTTCAATCAAATACTCAATTGTTGGCATTGCTTGAACGATACGGTTATCGTTTGTAATTTCGCCATCTTTCATTGGTACGTTGAAATCTGCACGAACAAGTACTTTTTTACCAGCAACAGCTAGGTCTGTAACAACTTTCTTTGTCATAAAATTAAACCCTCCGCTTCATAATCGTGTAAAAAGGCGAGAAGCGCGACGCTTCCCGCCTTTTACGAGTTAAATTCTTAAATTATTTTGAAGCCATGTAAGCTAGCGTGCTTACCATGTTTCCAACGAAACCGTACTCGTTATCATACCAAGAAACAGTCTTAACCAATTGGCCACCGTTAGCTTCCATGATCTTTGTTTGAGTTGCATCGAAGATTGAACCAGCTGGAACGCCGATTACGTCTGAAGATACAATTTCATCTGTTTCGTAGATGAATGCGTCAGAAGATGCTGCTTTCATAGCTGCGTTAACTTCTTCTACAGTTACATCTCTTTCTAGAACTGAGTACAATTCAACCATTGATCCAGTGATTGTTGGTACACGTACTGCAGTACCGTCAATTTTACCGTTCAATTCAGGAATTACTTTACCTACTGCTTTAGCAGCACCAGTTGATGCTGGAATAGCGTTAGCTGCACCTGCACGGTTTTTACGTCCGCCTGGAGCATCTTGCATAGCTTGTGTAGCAGTGTAAGCATGGATTGTTGACATCAAAGCACGTTTGATTCCGAATTCAGAATTCAAAGTGTTTGCCATTGGTGCCAAGCAGTTTGTTGTACATGAAGCTGCAGATACGATTACATCTGAAGATTCGATTGCCTCATGGTTAACACCGTAAACGATTGTTTTCAAATCGCCTGATGCAGGTGCAGAGATCAATACGCGTTTTGCTCCAGCGTCGATATGTGCTTGAGATTTTTCTACTGATACATAGAAACCTGTACATTCTAGAACGATATCAATTCCTAACTCGCCCCATGGTAAGTTTTTAGCATCTCTTTCAGCGTAAGATTTGATAGCTTTACCATCTACTACTAAATCGTCACCTTCGATTGCTACAGAATAAGGGAAACGTCCTTGAGCTGTATCATATTTCAATAAGTAAGCTAGGTCATCGTTATCTGTAAGGTCGTTGATAGCTACAACTTCCAATTCTGTGTTAGATTCCAAAATACGGCGTAGTGCTAAACGTCCAATACGTCCAAAACCATTAATCGCTACTTTTACTGTCATTTAAAAAATCCTCCTTCAGGATAATAAAATATATTTTAAAGGGTTATCCCTTTTAAAATCGAATTAGCTGCACCTTCATCTGTAACCAGCCATGTATGTTCTGGTGCAATATGTGAATAAGCTTGAATTGCGTTGGCTTTCGAACTTCCTCCTGCTATGGCTATTGCATAAGGAATCGCGGCAACGTCTTCTATCTGGAGTCCAAAGCGTGATAAGCGGTGAACAATCCGCCCTTTGTCATCAAAGTAACATCCAAATGCTTCGCCTACTGCTTGTTTCTCAACCAAAATGGCTTTGAGTTCAGCCGGCATTTTGCGTCTTTCCATCATCACTTTAGCACTTCCAATACTGTATAACAAGCAATTCGCCTGTTTCATCAGGTTCATTGTTTGAAGTATTGATGGCTCATTTTTCAGTAAATTCAATGCTTCTTCGCTTAAATCGTCGGGTACAAATAACGCTGTATTTGAGCCACCTGTTGCTTGTGCCATTGAATCACTCACTGAGTTTGCTTGAATTGCCATAAGGTCACCCAAACCACCTCGAGCCGGTACAAAAGTGAAGTGTCTTTGCTCTGATAACTCAGTGGTCATATGCTGTGCCATTGCGAGCATCGTGCTCCCGCCGGCTACTGCGACAACGAACGCACCTTCCGGTAACAATTCGTCAAACACTTCTACTGCATGCTCACCTAAAATGTCCAGAATCTCTTTTGAATCATCTGTATCTCCGGGTACAATGCGGCAAAATTGGAGGTTTAACTTTTTAGCTAATGCTTCCTCTTTACGGTCCATCGTTAACATACGGTCTAAAATACCTTCAAGTTCATGAAAAACTTTCTTTCCCTTTAAGGTAAGCGACATACCCGCTTTAGTGCTAAAAAGTAATCCTTGGTTTTTCAAATAGTCCGTTTCAGTTCGAAGAGACCTTTCTGAAATAGACGTAATTTCTGATAATGCCCGTCGGCCAATCGGTGACTGCAAATTTATTACTTCCAGTATCCGATAGCGATGTGTTAAATGCGACAATAAATCAGGAATTACTTTTTGTAAGACAGAAATTGCATCTTTCATATCATCCCTCACTTCCTCAGTAGGTCTAAAAACGACCAACAAATCAGAAATGTTCCAACCTCTGCGCTCCGTACTGTTGCACAGATGTCTTCTATGCTTAAGAGCGTTGCATTTCTTTACCTTACAATGTTTATTCTACCAATGTTGTGTAACTATTTCAACTCATTTGTATCATTTTAGGCAAAAAAGTACACACTCTATCGGGTCACTTCGCGTCCCGATACCGTCAAAGATTACAGCGATGCGGTTGTTTCCGCTTTCATTTTACCACGTTTAAAATATAAAAGAAGTACCTAACCTTAAAAAAGTTAGATACTTCTTTCATTTTTCTCATTTTACTTTAAGCTTTTTGAACTTTCCATCACTTCATCAATCAAGCCGTACTCTTTAGCTTGTTGTGCTGTCATGTAGTTATCACGATCTGTATCGCGTTCAATGACTTCCAATGGTTGACCTGTTCTTTCAACCAAGATTTTATTCAAACGTTCGCGTGTTGCTAAGATGTGACGTGCAGCGATTTCGATTTCTGTTGCTTGTCCTTGCGCCCCACCTAATGGTTGGTGAATCATAATTTCAGCATTTGGCAAAGCAAAACGTTTGCCTTTTGTTCCAGCTGTTAATAAGAAACTACCCATAGATGCTGCCATTCCCATAGCAATTGTTTGTACATCAGATTTAACAAAGTTCATTGTATCGTAGATAGCTAGACCTGCTGATACAGATCCACCTGGTGAGTTAATGTAGATATAAATATCTTTTTCAGGATCTTGTGCATCCAAGAATAACAATTGTGCAATAACCGAGTTAGCAAGATTGTCATCAATTGGGCCTGAAATCATAATGATACGGTCTTTCAAAAGACGTGAATAAATATCGTAAGCACGTTCGCCACGAGAAGTTTGTTCAATTACTGTAGGTATTAAGTTCATAAAAGATTTCCTCCTAATCAAGAAATATTATCTTATTCATTTGTAATTGTACACCATTGGTCAAAAATGGTCAATTGATTTGTCTGACCTTTTACTATTCTAACAAAGTTAGCGTTTATTGGATAATATAACGCCTAAAAAGAAACCCCCACCCTGACTGAGTCAAGATGGGGAATCAATATACATGACGTCGCCTGAGGGAATCGAACCCCCATCGCAAGAACCGGAATCTTACGTGATATCCATTACACTAAGGCGACAACAACGTTCTTATTATAACACCATTCGATTAGAAAAAGCAATGTTTTTTCTAATCGTTCAGGCTTACGTATTAGATACTCCCAGCCCACTAAATCAGAACTAGAAGAGTCATTTTGTTATTCTAGTTCCGACTTGGACATCTCCTTATTCGAAAAGAAGAAAGAGCCGAGACATACGTCTCGGCCCTTTTGGTCACTACTAATTTTCAACTAACGAATATAATCCAGGATGTGTTGCCATGTTTCATACTTAAAGACATCCATCATTTCTCCATCACCTAAAACACCGTATCCGATAGCCAAACCAGCGAAGAACAGAACCAGCGCCAAGGCTACAAAAAATACGATCCAGAATAGAGCTTTAAATATCGGTTTAAAGTCGAATTTCATAATGAACTTCCTTTACAATTAGTTTGATTTAAATAATCTACTGAAGAACCCATCTTTTTTATTACGTTTTTTACCAATGTTCTCCAACAAGATTCCCGTTCCCAAGACAACAGAATCAAGTGCTTCAGTTGCTGCAAATACAGGTACTCCCAATTCGCTGCTGAACAACTCTTCAATTCCATTGATCAATGAACCCCCACCAGTTAAAACGATTCCGGTGTTAATGATATCTGCACCCAATTCAGGCGGCGTTGTTTCAAGAACCTCTTTTGCCTGCTCAACAATGTTCATCAAGGTTTCGTGCATTGCACTATAAACTTCTCTTGAATTAATCGTAATTGTACGTGGTAAGCCTGTTACCATGTCACGGCCGCGAATTTCCATTCCTATTACCTTCTCAGGTTCTAACGCCGTACCGATTTCTTTTTTAATTTGCTCTGATGTTCTTTCACCAATTAGCAATTTATGTTCACGTTTTACGAAGTTCATGATATCTGTGTCAAGTTTGTCCCCTGCTTGTTTCAATGAGCTGCTTGTAACGATACCGCCCAATGAAAGAACAGCAATATCACTCGTTCCCCCACCAATATCAATAACCATATTTCCGTTTGGTTGGAAAATATCCAGTCCTGCACCAACTGCAGCAACTTTCGGTTCTTCTTCTAAATAAACATTTTTTCCGCCGCTCTTTTCAGCCGCTTCGATAATTGCTTTTTGTTCAATTGTAGTAATATTTGTTGGACAGCAAATCAAAATATTCGGCTTCGTTAGCAAGCCTTTCACATTCAAACGATCAATGAAATGCGTTAACATTGCTTCGGTGATGTCAAAGTCAGCGATTACGCCACCTTTTAACGGCTGAATAACTTTAATGTTGGAAGGTGTACGTCCAACCATTCGGTAAGCTTCTGCTCCTACTGCTAGGACGCGGTTCGTCGCAGTATCTACTGCAACGACTGAAGGTTCATTTAAGACAATTCCTTTGCCCTTCACATGAATCAACACGTTAGCAGTACCTAAGTCGATACCAATATCTTTTGCCAAGTTGTTTTCCCCCTGAATTTAATTGTAAATATTAAAACTATGCAAACAAGGCAGCCAATTCTTGGGAAGAAAGTGCTTTTTCGTTACTTTCATCGATACGCTCGATGTCCGCTCCAAGATTACGAAGCTTTTTGTCAAAATTATAATATCCACGATCTAGATGTTTTAAGTTCGTTACGCGTGTGTATCCAGAAGATACTAATCCAGCAATAATCAATGCTGCTGCAGCACGTAAGTCTGTGGCTGCTACTTCAGCGCCTTGGAATGAAGAATTTCCATATAACAAGACCGTTTGTCCTTCTACTTTGAAGTTTGCATTCATACGGCGCATTTCTTCAAGATGCATGAAGCGGTTCTCAAAAACTGTTTCTGTCATTGTGCTTGTCCCTTGCGAAACCAGCTGAGCGATTGTCATTTGTGCCTGCATATCAGTGGGGAAGCCAGGATGTGGCATTGTCTTAACATCCGTTGCCCGTAATTGCTTCGGTCCAACAACACGTAGACCGTCCCCTTCTTCTTCAATTGAAACGCCCATTTCTTTCAGTTTAGAAATCAAGGGTTTGTTATGTTCAGCAATCGCATCTTCGATGAAGATATTGCCGTTTGTAACAGCCGCTGCAACCATAAATGTGCCTGTTTCAATACGGTCAGGAATAATTGAGTGTGTGACACCCACTAGTTCTTCAACACCCTCAATACGGATTGTTTCTGTACCAGCTCCATGTACTTTAGCACCCATGCTATTTAGGAAACGAGCTAGGTCAACGATTTCCGGCTCACGTGCAACGTTTTCCAGTACAGTTGTACCTTCAGCGTATACAGCGCCCATCATAAGGTTTTGTGTGGCTCCTACACTTGGGAAGTCCAAGTAAATACGAGCGCCATACAGTTTTTCAGCGACAGCTTCAACATAACCATTCTCGATTTTAATAGAAGCACCCATTGCTTCAAAACCTTTTAAGTGTAAGTCGATTGGACGAGTACCAATTGCACATCCACCTGGTAAAGCAACTCTTGCTCTTCCTAGGCGAGCCAACAATGGGCCCATAACTACAATAGAAGCTCTCATCTTACTAACGTATTCAAACGGTGTTTCCCAACTTACATTACCCGTTGCATCTACTTCTACAGTGTTAGTCTCTTCGTTAAAATCAATATCAATATTAATGTTTCTTAAAACATTATTAATTGTATATACATCAGATAATACCGGAACGTTTTTCAACGTCGTTTTACCCTTAGATGCCAAGATAGTTGCGGCGACAATTGGAAGCACAGCGTTCTTAGCACCTTCTGCTCTCACTGTTCCAACAAGACGGTTACCGCCTCTGACAATCATTTTTTCCATTAAAATATCCCTCCGAAATTTGTGAATCGCGCCTGGAGTTTTCATAAAACTCAAATCGTTCTGTCAATTATGATTTAATATGCGTTGTTAGTTTGTAATTAGAAAAGCCACGTTTCGTGAAACGGTTATGAATGAAATAAAAAAAGAACTAACGTTATATCCTAAAGCAATAGCGATGAAAAAATATAAGAGACGCGCTTCGGGAACATGGTTCTTTCTTATCCAAGTTTCGATTCTAGTAGCCTTTAATGCCCAAAAAGACAAAAAAATAAATACCATATGAGAGATTATTTCCAGCATTCCGAATGAAATCATTGTATTCATCATGCACACCTCCCCATAGTCTCAAACTATATTAACATAAACCTTTTCAAAAAAGAATAGAAGCTACAATTTTTAAAGAATTCGAAACAAAATATTTAGAATTCCTTCATTATAAAACTCTATAGACTTCTACCTCGTATTATAAAGACTCTTTTCATATTTACAAATAAATAGTCTTATGCGGCGCAATAAAGTTAAATAAGTGAAGGTTATCCCAGAGAACTATCAAGTAGAATAGAAAAACTGCATTCTACTTGAGACTTACCAGGATACAGACTCCGTTTAAAAGACAAAAAAACCAGAACAGTTGTGCATTGTTCTGGTCCCTTTCTTACATTACAGTCGTTTTTCGGATACGCCGATCCGGTTGACGGCTTTAGCCAAAGCGACACGCGCACGGTTGAATTCTATTTTATTCTTGGCATCCCGTGCTCGTATCATGGATGCTTCGGCTTCTTTTTTGGCATTTTCTGCCCTGTCTAAGTCAATGTCACGCGAACGTTCAGCGGTATTCGCAATAATATTAATTTGATCCGCTTCAACTTCCATAATACCACCGCTTACCGCGATATAATTTTCACTATCATCTGATTCAGTAATACGGGTTACACGTAGTTCGCCGATTGCCAGCGGCACAATGATCGGCATATGGCCTGGCATAATGGTAATACCACCATACGTTGTTTGTGCGTTGACTGCCTTCGCCCGATGGTCAAAAATGGTGCCATCTGGTGTAATCACAGAAACATGCATTTCAGCCATATTAGGACACCCCTTTATAACCCAAGCTTTCAGCTTTTCTGAGAACTTCTTCTATCGTACCTACATTTCGGAAAGCTTCTTCCGGAACAGCGTCATGTTTACCTTCGATAATTTCCTTGAATCCCTGTACTGTTTCTTTTACAGAAACATAAGAACCAGGAATCCCAGTAAATGCTTCAGCAACATGGAAGTTTTGTGATAAGAAGAATTGAATGCGACGTGCACGTCCGACAATTTCTCGCTCATTTTCAGACAATTCATCCATACCTAGAATCGCAATAATATCTTGTAACTCTCGGTATCGTTGCAGAATGTGTTGCACTTCAGTTGCTACTTCATAATGCTCTTGTCCTACAATCTCAGGAGACAAGCCGCTTGATGATGATGCCAACGGGTCAACAGCCGGATAGATTCCTTGCTCAGTTAAGCGTCGTTCCAAGTTGGTTGTCGCATCCAAGTGGGCAAACGTTGTTGCCGGAGCCGGATCCGTATAGTCATCCGCTGGTACATAAATAGCTTGAATGGATGTAATGGAGCCGTTTTTAGTTGAAGCAATTCGTTCTTGCAGCGACCCCATTTCTGTCGCTAAGGTTGGTTGATACCCTACAGCAGAGGGCATCCGACCAAGAAGGGCCGAAATTTCTGATCCTGCTTGCGTAAAACGGTAAATATTGTCAATAAATAAGAGAACATCTTGATTTTCTTTATCACGAAAATGCTCAGCCATTGTTAAACCGGTCAACGCTACACGCATACGCGCACCTGGCGGCTCATTCATTTGCCCGAAGACCATTGCAGTCTTCTTGCCAACGCCTGATTCCTGCATTTCGTTATACAGGTCGTTTCCTTCCCGCGTCCGTTCTCCTACACCGGTAAAGACAGAAATACCACCATGTTGCTCCACGATATTATGAATCAACTCTTGGATTAGGACTGTTTTACCTACTCCAGCACCACCAAAGAGACCTACTTTACCACCTTTTAAATAAGGGGCTAATAAATCGATAACTTTGATTCCTGTTTCCAGAACTTCATAGTTACTGCTTAATTCATCATACGTTGGCGCCTCTTTATGGATACCTTCGCGTGGATAACTTTCTGGGAATGGTTCTTTCAAATCGATTGTATCACCCAAGACGTTAAATACCCGTCCTAAAGTTTCTACACCAACCGGCACACTAATAGGACCGCCTGTATCGATAACTTCCGTCCCCCGTTGTAAACCATCTGTCGACTGCATCGCAATAGTTCGAACTTCCCCATCGCCAATCTGCAAAGCAACCTCTAAAACTATTTTTTCGACTTCACCATTCGGACGTTTTTTCTCTAAAACGAGTGCATCGTGAATATCAGGGAGTCCTGCATCAGGGGGAAAGCCAACATCTACGACAGGCCCAATGACTTGAACGATATGTCCTTTTCTCATGTAATTTTGCATCCCCTTTATTTCTATTCTAACGCACTGACATCTGAAACAATTTCCGTTAACTCTTGGGTAATAGCCCCTTGACGAATTCGGTTTTGTTCCAGTGACAAGCGTTTTATCAAATCTTGTGCATTATCGGTCGCGCTCTTCATTGCAGTCATGCGCGAAGCATGCTCTGAAGCTTTCGCATCGATAATTGCACCATAAATTAAACTTTCCGCATATTGCGGCAGTAAGACTTCTAAGATATCTTCCTTCGTCGGTTCGAATGCGTACTCCACAGCGCGCTGTTTCGTTTCATCTGTATCCAAATCCGATAAAGGCAACATTTTTTCCGCTCGAAACTCTGAGCTGATTGCATTTATATGATGGTTATAACAAACATATAATTCATCGAACTCACCATTTCGGTAATAGTCGATAATTAACGATACTAATCCGCGAACATCTTCAAAAGATGGTTGATCACTTAGATCAGGCACAATATGTTCAACTGGAATATCATGTTTTTGTAAATCATGCGCCAATGTCTCACCAATAGAAATGATTGTGTATTCTTCAGCTGATGCGTGATCTTGCTGAATCATCAGGCGCGTTGATTTAAAGATTGAAGAGTTGTAGCTTCCGGCTAAGCCCTTATCAGTTGAAATGATTAAATAGCCGGTCCGTTCTACTTTTCTTTCAATTAAAAGGTCATGAAAGTCGATTAATTGTTCTCTGTTTAAGTTTTGACCTTTTTCTTCAATGACTGACAATTGTTGGCCCGCAATATGTGTTACAATTTCACGGATTTTATTCGCGTAAATTTGGTACTTTCTAACTTTTTGCTCAGCCCGAGCCAACTTGGAGGCTGATACCATATGCATGGCATTAGTTATTTGACTTGTTTTTTGTGTTGACTTGATGCGTTTTTTGATATCAATTAATGATGCTGCCATGTTCCTCCCCCTTAATGGCTATGTGGGACAAAGCCGCTCGCAAAAGCCTCAATTGCTTTTAATAATTCCTCTGTATCAGGTAATTGCTTGGTTTCTCGAATTGCTTCCAACAGATGTGGGTGTGAGAACTCCAAATTATTCATAAGCTCTGTTTCAAAGCGATCGATGTCACGTACGGGAATAACATCCAAATACCCATTTGTAAGCGCAAATAAAATGATTACTTGCTCTTCAAGCGGAAGTGGTTTGTGCACATCTTGTTTTAATACTTCTACTGTTCGGTTCCCGCGATTCAAACGTTGTTGCGTCGATGCGTCCAAATCAGAACCGAATTGTGTAAAGGCCTCTAATTCACGATATGATGCCAAATCTAGACGTAATGTTCCAGAAACTTTCTTCATTGCTTTCGTTTGTGCGGATCCCCCTACCCGTGATACGGATAGACCTGCAGAAATTGCGGGACGGATACCCCCAAAGAATAAGTCACTTTCCAAGAAAATTTGACCATCTGTGATAGAAATCACGTTTGTCGGAATGTAGGCAGAAATATCTCCGGCTTGCGTCTCTACAATCGGCAAGGAAGTGATGGAGCCGCCACCTAATTCATTGCTTAATTTTGCGGAACGTTCTAGTAAACGTGAATGCAAATAGAAGATGTCTCCCGGGTATGCTTCCCGGCCTGGCGGTCTTCTCAATAGAAGTGACATTTCCCGGTATGCAGCAGCTTGTTTAGATAAATCATCATAAACGATTAAGACATGCTTACCGTTATACATAAATTCTTCTGCCATTGCTGTTGCAGTGTAAGGCGCGATATAAAGCATCGGCGCCGGTTGTGAAGCACTTGCAGATACAACGATTGTATAGTCCATCGCACGGTGTTTTTTCAGAGTTTCAGTCAGATTACGAACGGACGATTCTTTTTGTCCAATCGCAACATAAATACAAATAACATCTTTACCACGTTGATTTAGAATCGTATCAATTGCAATTGATGTTTTACCTGTTTTACGGTCACCTATGATTAACTCACGTTGCCCTCTCCCAATTGGAACAAGAGCATCAATTGCTTTGATTCCTGTTTGCATCGGTTCAGCTACTGTTTGACGGTCCATTACACCCGGCGCTTCAGCTTCAGCAGGTCGGGTATTTGTTGTAAGAATCGGTCCTTGTCCATCTATTGGGTTTCCCAATGCATCTACAACGCGTCCAATCATTGCTTCACCGACCGGCACTTCCATAATACGTCCCGTTCTCTTGACGATATCACCTTCGTGAATAGTCGCGTATGGGCCAAAAATAACGATACCGACATCATTTTTCTCTAGGTTTTGAGCCATTCCAATTGTTCCGTTTGAAAACTCTAGTAACTCGCCACTCAAAACATTCTCTAAGCCGGTCGCACGGGCAATCCCGTCACCGATATAGGTCAGTTTTCCAATTTCCTCTATTTTAGGAGTAGATTGAAAAGAGCTGATTCTTTCTTTGATTAAAGAATGTAATTCTTCTTTATTCATTTGCATACCCTTCACCTCTTCAATCTTATTTACCTTCTAAAATATGCTGTTTCAATTGCGTTAAGTTATTTCGAATTGTGTTATCGAAGAAAAAGTTATCAGATTCCAGACAAACACCGCCGATTAGAGTTTCATCGACGATTTCCACAACTTCGTAACTTTTCGTGATATTCGCTTTCTTCATGAAAGCTGTCAGAATACGTTCTTTTTGTTCTGGCGTTAAAGGCACTGCCGAAGACAACGTGACTAGCGCTGGACGGTTCCCTTCCAGATATTCATCGATATAATTATCGATGATAATTTCTTCTTTTTTATCCATATTAATCTTCCAATCCTTGAATGAACTCATCAACTAGACGTTCATGGTCAGATGAAGTTAATTCACGACCAATTATTTTTTCCGCTATATCGATAGACAATCCACTGATTTCAGAACGCATATTATTTAATGTACGGACACGCTCTGCAGCAACTTCGCGTTGTGCTTGTTGACGGATACGTTGCGCATCTTCATTTGCTTCTTTAATAATCGTTTTTTGTAATGCGCTACCTTCTAATTGCGCTTTTGATAATAATTCATTGGCATTATTGCGTGCCTCGCGCAATTGTACCTCTGTCTCGCTTCTTTGTTGTTGTGAGATTTCGCGATTTTGAGCTGCTTTATCTAAGTCGGCATTAATCACTCTTTCTCTTTCTTCCAACATTCCCATTAATGGTTTCCAAGCAACACGCTTAACTAACCAAAACAGTAGCAAGAATGATACGAGGGTAACGATTGTATTCCCCAGTGCCGTTGAAGTGGCACCTAGAATGAATAATAGTTTCATCTATATCCTCCTATTTAATTCTACATTCTTTTTTATTGGAAAATGAGTAAGAAAGCAATAACTACGGCCATAATAGGAACAGCTTCAATCAAACCGACCCCAATAAACATCAGCGTTTGTAGGCGACTTTGTAATTCCGGTTGTCTTGCAATTGCCTCGATTGTTGTAGAGATAACTTTACCGTTACCTAGCGAAGCTCCAATTGCTGCGCCGGCAACTGCTATTGCTGCTGCTATAAAATTCATTATGTTTGCTCCTTTTATTCATGTTCAATTTTATGTGATAAGTAAACCATCGTAAGGGTCGTAAAAACAAATGCTTGGATCGAGCCAATGAAAATAGAGAATCCTTGCCATACCATTTGCAGAGGAATTCCTACAATCCATGTTAAAGGTCCAGCTAAGTTGGCTAGTGAGGCGATAAGAACCAGTAATATCTCACCAGCGTAGACGTTTCCGTATAAACGGAGTGCTAGAGTCAGTGTATTTGTGAACTCTTCCAGAATCTTGATGGGAAATAAAGCCGGGACAGGTCGAATGTAACTATTCAAGAAATAGTTTTTAAAGCCTTGTTCCCTGACACCAAAGTAGTGTGTCATCAGTATGATGAGCAACGAAAGGGCCAATGTTACAACTGGACTGGCAGTGGGGCTTTTCCAATATGAAAATCCACCTATATTTAGGATTAAAACCAGACCTACCATATTTGCAACCCAAATAAATAGAAAAAGAGTAAAACCTAAAAGATAAAACTGCTCGCCAACTTTCCAGTCCATTGAGCTTGAAATCATGTTTTTAACAAAATCTGCAATGTACTCAATCACAAGTTGGGCTTTACCAGGCCTTACCGATAATTTTCGAGTGCAGATATAACAAAACAATAAAACCAACGCACACGTGCCAATCAAACTAACAATAATATTTAAGTCAAAGCTAATCCCCATGAATTCAACGACAACAGATTCATGTTCCAATTGTTTCACCTCTTTTCAAATAAAGTAGACAAGTCAGCGGACAAAATGAAAACACTCTGTTGCGCTTGCATTGCCAATAATACCATCTTGTCGTAAGTTTAGCAAAGTTTTTTGTCAACACTTCAAAATTTTATTTACTTGAAGCTGTAACTAAATTGACAACACAACTTCTGTAAATGTTCGGTTAAAATTTAGATATACAATATTTTTAGATTTTTTATTCAACTATAGGTACCATTTTATATATCAAAATATTGTGAACCGGATGACGATAGAACAACTAGTTAACATCACCTTATGCGTGATAGTAAATGTCCATCTCAAGAACTTCGCTATTGCAATTTACTTGTACGCATATAAGTCCAGTAAGCTGATAATGAGAAATTTCCTCTGAGAGCAGGACTCCCCTTTTCATTCAAACAATCTAAGCAATCTATCGACGAATAATTATTAAAGCCAATCAATACTCTTTTGTAGTATTCTCAGAACTCTATATTTGATTGCGTTTACAATGGGTGTATTCTAAAAAAAGAGACCGAGACAAAATGTCTCAACCTCTCCTTAATCATTATTTTGTACCGAACAAACGGTCACCAGCATCTCCCAAACCAGGAAGAATATAACCATTCTCGTTTAAACGCTCATCTAAAGCTGCTACTACAATCTCAACATCCGGATAAGCCTCTTTCAAGACTTTCACACCTTCTGGAGCTGCTACTAGACAAACAAATTTGATGTTTGATGGTTTCGCACCACGTTTTTCAAGTGCCTCGATAGCTGCAATCGCAGATCCACCCGTAGCTAACATCGGATCAACAACAAATAATTGACGTTCTTTAATGTCGGCAGGTAATTTCACGAAGTACTCATGTGGTTCAAATGTTTCTTCGTCACGGTAAAGCCCAACGTGTCCTACTTTAGCTGCTGGCAACATAGCTAAGAAGCCATCTACCATTCCTAATCCAGCACGTAATATTGGAATAATTGCTACTTTCTTACCACTTAATGTTTTTTGTACTGATTTTACAAGTGGTGTTTCAATTTCGATATCTTCTAAAGGCATATCACGTGTAACTTCATAAGCCATTAACATTGCAATTTCACTGACTACTTCACGGAAGTCCTTTGTTCCTGTAGTTGTTTGACGAATGATTGTTAGTTTATGCTGAATCAATGGATGATCCATAACGGTAACTTGTCCCATTTGTATTCCCCTCTCAAATTTCACTTTTTATATTGTAAAGGATTGGTTCCCCTTTTACCAGCGTTATTTCACTTTCTTCGCATATAAAGGAAAATCTGCTGTAAGTGCATAGACATCAGCTTTTATTTGGTCCAACTTCTCTTTGTTATCGCGATTTTCTAGTGTTGAAATAATGAGAGTTGCAACTTTTTTAGATTCTTCAATACCAAATCCGCGTGTCGTGATAGCCGGTGTTCCAATACGTATCCCGCTTGTCTTGCTTGGCGGTAACGTATCAAACGGAATGCTGTTTTTGTTTACGGTAATTCCGACGCTATCTAACAAGGTTTCGACTTCTTGTCCGTTTAAGCCAAATTCTGTTACATCCAACAATAATAGATGCGTATCTGTACCGCCACTAATCAGACGGAATTGAGAAGCAGCAAATACTTCACCCATTGCTTTTGCATTTTCCAAAACATGTTTAATATACGTTTTGAATGAAGGATCTAACGCTTCATTAAAAGCCACTGCTTTCGCTGCAATTACATGCTCTAACGGTCCGCCTTGAATACCTGGGAAAATGGCTGAATTTAGCTTCTTACCTAATCGTTTCTTCGCCATAATAACACCACCACGGGGGCCACGCAGCGTTTTATGCGTCGTGGAAGTAACAATATCTGCATAATCGACTGGATTTTGATGGTGGCCGGTCGCACATAAACCGGCGATATGAGCCATATCTACCATTAATAAAGCGCCGACTTCGTCAGCAATCTCTCTGAACTTTTTGAAATCCAATGCACGTGGATAGGCACTGGCTCCCGCTACAATCAGTTGTGGTTTTTCAGCAATTGCGATTTCTCTTACTTTCGCATAATCAATGACTTCCGTATCCTTTTCGACACCATAAGCCACAAAGTCATAGGATTGACCACTAAAGTTAACCGCTGAACCATGAGTTAAATGTCCGCCATGATTCAAGTCCATCCCAAGAATTTTACTTCCTGGTTCTAAAATAGCACGATATGCAGCCATATTTGCTTGACTTCCGGAGTGCGGCTGAACGTTTGCGTATTCAGCACCGAAAATTTCTTTTAGGCGATCAATTGCCAAA
This sequence comes from Jeotgalibaca porci, assembly GCF_011299095.1. Taxonomy (NCBI): domain Bacteria; kingdom Bacillati; phylum Bacillota; class Bacilli; order Lactobacillales; family Carnobacteriaceae; genus Jeotgalibaca; species Jeotgalibaca porci. The sequence continues at coordinate 357,678 of NZ_CP049889.1, forward strand.
TTCTCGATTACATCAACGAACTCACACCCCCCATAGTAGCGACGACCTGGGTACCCTTCTGCATATTTGTTCGTTAAGATACTGCCTTGTGCTGCCATAACTTCTTCAGACACGAAGTTTTCTGATGCGATTAATTCAATACCGTTTTCTTGACGTTTCTTTTCATTCTCAATTGCCTCAAATACTAATTTATCCATTGCGTCAGCCTCCCGGACCGTTTCATATTAAAAAATGATTAAAAATTCATTGTTAGTATAGCATAGATACTATTCAGGATACATACTACTTGCAGCTTTTTCCAATCGGTTCATAAAAGCTACCCCTATACCATCTTTGGGATAACCTTCCGCTAAAATAACAGTAACATTAGTCATATCGAAATAACGCAGTCCTGCGTATAGGCGTTGTGAAGCTGCATTTTCATCAGTGCGAGAACCTAACGAGTAAACAGCCAATTCGCTAAAGTCGGTCAACTCGGTAATCTGCTCATCAGAAGCAAGTACACCAATTGTGTTACCTGCGGCTAGTAGCTCAGCGATTTTCTCTCCCCAATTATCGCGCATCAAAATAACTGGTTGTGTCGGTGAATAATGCATATATTTCATACCGGGTGCTTTAGGCGCGTCGGTTGCATCAGCAGACGCGACTTCCTCACTCATCCATACCTTTTGATCTGTAACTATTTGCAGCGCTTCTCTTGTCACTGCTCCTGGTCTTAAAATAATCAATCCTCGGGAGTCCGTTAAATCCAGAACCGTTGACTCCACTCCAATTTTTGTTTCGCCCCCATCGACGATGCCAGCTATTTTATCATTCAAATCATGTGAGACATGTTGCGCTGTCGTTGGGCTTGGCTTCCCGGAAGTATTGGCACTCGGTCCCACAATAGGAAAGCCTGCCTCTTTAATCAGTTGAAGTGCCAGCGTTTGGTCAGGCATACGCATCGCAACTGTTTCTTGTCCACCCGTCACCGCCGAAGGAAAGACACCTGCTTTTGTGTTAAAAATTAAGGTTAAGGGTCCTGGCCAGAACTTATCCATTAACTTACGAGCAACTTTCGGTACATCCGCTACCCATTCATCAATTTCTGTTGACGCCACATGCACAATCAAAGGATTGTCACTTGGTCGTCCCTTCACAGTGTATACATTTTCAACAGCTTCCTCATTCGAAGCTATGGCGCCTAGCCCATAAACCGTTTCGGTAGGAAAGGCAACTAATTCGCCATTCTTCAAAAGATTGCCTGCTTCTCTTATCGACTCTTGATTAAATAATTGTGTCTCCATGATTTAGACCATTCCCTTCAAAAAAAAGGCAGGACAAATGTCCAGCCTTGCTAATATCTTTATTTTACTATTAACATGCGATCAAGACCATTAATATCTTGTTGAATTGTTACTTCCTTATCAGGGAAAGCTTTTTGGTAGAGTTCTTTTAATTTTTCACCTTGTTGATAGCCAATTTCCATGAATAGGCACCCATCCGTTTTCAAATGGAATGGTAAAGTATATGCCAATCGTTCGTAAAGGCTAATCCCTTCGTTATCAGCAAATAATGCTGTATGCGGTTCATACTCTAGCACAGATTCATCCATCACATCTGTTTCACTGTAACTAATATACGGTGGATTACTGATAATACAATCGAATGTTTCTAAAGTAACCGGTTCTAACAAATCACCTTGCAAGAAACGAATATCCAATTGATGCATGTTAGCATTCTCTTGCGCCACTTTTAATGCAGGCTCAGAAATATCCGTTGCAGTTACATCGTCAAACGGACGCTCATGTTTCATTGTAATTGCAATCGCACCTGATCCTGTACCGATATCCAGTATACGTAAAGATTCTTCACCTTTTATTTCTTTCAAATGCTTCAAGGCTTCGTGAACCAACTCTTCTGTTTCGGGACGTGGAATCAACGTGTCCGGAGTAACGGTTAAAGGTAACCCGTAGAACCATTCTCTTCCCACGATGTACTGTAACGGCTTGCCTTGTATGAATTCATTCAAATCATCTAAATATTGAAGATAAACCGTATCCGGAACCTCTTCACTTAAATGGTTAATAAATTCCGTTTTCGTCCAGTCAAACCGGTCCACCAACAGACGTTCAGCAATATGCGTATTTAACTGGCTTGCTTCTAGTAACTTAGTTGCTTGCTGTAATATTTTTTGATAGGTTCTCACTTTAATAACTTCCATTATTCAATTTCTCCAACTTTTCCGCTTGATCTGCCAGAATTAACGCATCAATGACCTCATCCATTTTCCCAGCTAAAATCTGGTCCAACTTTTGGATTGTCAAACCAATACGGTGGTCTGTCACACGGTTTTGTGGGAAATTGTAGGTACGAATACGTTCTGAACGGTCACCTGTACCGACAGCAGATTTTCTGCTTGCATCGTATTCTGATTGTGCTTCTGAAGAAATCTGATCATAAACACGTGCACGTAAAACTTTCATCGCTTTTTCACGGTTTTTCAATTGTGACCGTTCATCTTGCATCGCGACTGCAATCCCAGTCGGAATATGTGTTAAACGTACAGCTGATGCAGTCTTGTTAACGTGTTGTCCACCTGCTCCAGATGCGTGATAGATATCAACACGGATATCTTTGTCATCCAGATCAATATCTACTTCTTCCATTTCCGGCATAACGACAACCGTAGATGTGGATGTATGAACACGCCCTTGTGATTCTGTAGAAGGAACACGTTGCACACGGTGTGCACCACTCTCGTATTTCAACTTCGCGAAGACACTTTGACCTGTAATCATTAAGATGATTTCTTTATAACCACCGATTCCAGTAATGTTGGCATCCATTACTTCTACCCGCCAACCTTGTGACTCTGCATATTTCGTGTACATTTCATATAAATCCCCTGCAAATAAAGCCGCTTCATCACCACCGGCTGCACCACGAATTTCCATGATAATGTTTTTACCATCATTTGGATCTTCCGGTAAAAGAAGAACCTTAATTTTTTCTTGTAATTCTTCACGGTGCGTTTTAAGCATCGCCAACTCTTCTTTAGCCATTTTCGCCATTTCGTCGTCCAGACTCTCAGACAGCATCTCTTCTGTTTCTGCAAGTTCTTCTTCGACTCTTTGGTAACGACGGAAAACTTCAACTTTCGGACGTAACGCTGCTTCTTCTTTGGTTAATTCCATAAAACGTCTTGTATCAGAAATAACTTCTGGATCGCTCAGTAATTCTGATAATTCATCATAGCGAATGATGAACGAATCTAATTGGTCAAACATAATTTCAAAACCCTTCTATTTTTCAAATGTGTATACGTTCTTCCCTTTTTTAGTCCAAGGGTGGATCAAAATAATGTTTTCGACAAACTGGAACGTAGGCTTCATTGCCACCGATTTGAATTTGTTCGCCTGTGTAGACAGGTCGCCCATCGACAATACGCATATTCATTGTCGCTTTCTTATGGCAATACCAACAAATCGTTTTAATTTCTTCAATCTTATCGGCATAAAGTAGTAAATACTTCGAGCCTTCAAAGAGTGTATTCGTAAAATCATTTTTTAATCCAAAAGCCATGACCGGTATATTTAAGTCATCGACAATTTTAGCCATTTGCAAAACATGCTCTTTTAGTAAAAATTGTGATTCGTCTACTAATATACAGTATGGTGTTTGTTCCTCATTTAATACGCGTTCGTACATATCTGTTTCAGGATACAAAGGAATTGCTTCTCTTTTAATTCCAATACGACTAGCGACATATCCTATCTTGTCACGGTCATCCAGTGCACTGGTGAAAATCAAAACGGGTTTGTTCTGTTCCTCATAATTATGAGCAACCTTCAAAATTTCTATTGTTTTCCCACTATTCATTGCACCATACTTAAAAAATAATTGCGCCATGTCGCACCCCGCTCATTTGTTCATTCGAAACTTGTCTTGTAATATAATAGTAATAAATAGGTCCAAAGTCAATATTTCGCTTTCCTTTTTAAGACGTTTACCATTTTCAACTATTAAGAAAGGCTAAAAACTTTATTGCGTTATCACTATCATCACGCTACCACTTCCAGAAAGAACGGGTTTTGTGCTATGATGTCAAAGAGAATTTTTATGGAGGAGAGATTACAATGGGTATTCGGGGTTCAGTGGCCGTAACGGTCGGAAAAGGAACGCAATGGGCATTACGTACATTTACAAAAGGCGGTACGAGTCTGCCTGGAAAGCTTGCAGCAAAGATTGACCCGTCTGTTCTTGCTCACCTCGCAAATGAGTATGAAGTCGTAATTATCACAGGTACAAACGGAAAGACCTTAACAACTTCTTTAGCTTTCCATGTTTTGCAACAAAAATTTCCAGATATCTTGACGAATCCGACAGGCGCAAATATGGCGCAAGGAATTATTTCAACATTCTTGGAAAAACGTTCCAAAAATGGAAAGAAAGTGGCGATTTTAGAAGTTGACGAAGCAAGTCTCGTCCACGTAACAAAGCACATAAAACCGCGGATAATTGTTAATACGAATGTATTCCGCGATCAGATGGACCGCTTTGGCGAAATTTATACGATTTACGATAAAATGGTTGAGGGTGCTGCACTTGCTCCAGAAGCTATCATTCTGGCAAACGGTGACAGCCCAATGTTCAACTCACGTGACTTAGTCAATCCAAGCATTTATTTCGGCTTCAACCATGAGGAAGACGGCGAAACAATGGCGCACTACAATACGGATGGTGTCCTTTGTCCGAAGTGTGACAGTATTTTGCATTATAAATTCAATACCTATGCGAACTTGGGTAAATATTACTGTCCAAAATGTGACTTTAAGCGCCCAGAATTGAAATATGAAGTATCCTCAATCGAGCATTTGGATTACAATTCCTCCACGTTCCATATTGATGGGCATCCGTTTAAGATTAATATTGCGGGACTCTATAATATTTATAACGCTCTGGCTGCTTATGCAATCGGTCGTGAGTTTGGATTAACGCCGGAAGAAATCCAAGCTGGTTTCTCTGCAACTGAACAAAAATTTGGCCGTCAAGAAACAATTAAAATTGGCGAAAAACTAGTTATCTTAAACTTAATAAAAAATCCAGTTGGGTTGAATCAAATTATTGCGTTACTGGATTACGAGAAAGATCCCTTCTCAATTGGTGTTGTATTGAACGACCGCCCTGCTGATGGAACAGATGTCAGCTGGATTTGGGACGGTGAATTCGAGAAATTAAATGATTTCACTATTCCTTACGTAGGTGTCAGCGGGATTCGCCGCGAGGAAATGGCACTTCGTCTGAAAGTAGCTGGCGTTCCGGAAGAAACAATGGTCACTACTGATTCGATTGAAACATTGATTGATTCATTAAAAGATGCACCTACAGAAAAAATATATCTCATGGCAACCTATACAGCAGTGCTAAATTTACGTAAAGCTCTCGCTGAAAAAGGATACATCCAAGAAAGGATGAAATAGTTATGAAACTAAAAATTTGTCATTTATATGGGAACTTAATGAATACGTACGGCGATAACGGTAACGTTTTAATGCTCAAACATATTGCCCGTCAAAAAGGTGTGCAGGTCGAGACTGAAATCATCAGCCTGAATCAAGCATTTGACCCGGAAGAATTCGATATCGTCTTTTTCGGTGGCGGTCAGGATTACGAGCAAATGATTGTTTCGCGTGATTTACAAAGTAAAAAAGAAGCCCTTACTGCTTATATCGAAAACGATGGTATCACCCTGGGTATTTGTGGAGGATTCCAATTATTAGGCCATTATTATATCAATGCGAAAGGTGTCCGACTCGAAGGTATCGGCGCCCTTAACCATTACACATTAAATCAGGTCAACAGTCGTTTTACTGGTGATATCACGATTTACGATGAAGAGTCCGGTGACACGTACTACGGTTTTGAGAATCATAATGGTCGGACTTTTCTTGAAGAAGGCGTGAGACCATTGGGAGTCGTTAAAGAAGGCAAAGGCAACAATAACGAAGATGGTACTGAAGGCGCACGCTACAAAAATGTCTTTTGTTCATACTTCCATGGACCATTACTAGTTCGTAACCCGCATTTAGCTGCACGTATCGTCGATTTAGCAATACAAAGACACCAACAAAAGAATTTGTTGGCGTAGGTAAAATAGTGAAAAAAAGGCGTTTAGATTTGAATTTCCTAACGCATATCATATCCCTAAGCTACTAAAGTAGATAGTTAAATAAACAAAATAGTTTGTGCCATGTATGATAATTGTCATGCATGGCATTTTTTAATTCTTGGTGATTCAGGATTAGTAAAGGAAATGCCCTCCGGCCGGCGTGGTTGCTTGTGTACTGCCGTGGGACCACAAAAGCACCCCCGCGGACCGCAGGGCATTTCCGTCTCATCTCGGATAACTTTAAAAAATGGTCATGACAAAAAAGGAAGAACCCATCCAATGGATGCATGCTCCCTTTCTATAGTTGTTAAGTCCCTTAAGTTAATGACAGTGGATCCGATAGCCACTTTGTCATGGCTGTTGCTGCTTTAGCAGCTTACAAACATGATCCGGATCTAAAAGCCTTTTTCCCCACTCTTTTGCAGATTACGATATAAACACAGACCAGACAAGTGTCGCTATCGCAAATAAAATGATGAATCCAAAGGCTAACCAAGATTGCCAGCGAGCCATGTTGAATGTCGAGCCGATTCCAAAACGTCTTTCAACAAAAACAGCAGGATCCTCCTTGTTATAATAGAACATACCTAGCTTCCAATTCGTGTCCTCTTCTGCATCGGTATAAAATGCTTCCGTTTCATCTTCATCGGCTAGTTTCAAACGTTCACCTGATTGTCCATATTTTAGCATGACATAGAAAGTCGCACCCATTACAATCGCCAGATATACAAAGGTCATAACCATTAACCATTCTGGAGCAAACGGTAAAGTGAAAATAGAATAAAAATGAATGAACGTTATCAGCAATTGCGTTGCAAGAGTAATTAGTAACACACAACGTCCCCAAGCTCTACGAAACAATTGACTCTTTATTTTTGAAAGACGCGGATTTTTTGAAGAAAGTTTTTGACGCGATTTGATAAAAGAGTAATAGGCAAAAATCATAACTGGCATCATCATGACTTGTAGCATTGGTAATCCCAATGCCGTTAGATAACTTTTTTCAACAAAATGATTCGGTTCAAAGTTGACATCCCAATTTAGCGGTATTTGTTCCGGGATATGCTTATAGTAAAGAAGTGTCGTCCCAACTGTCATGGCAATGATTAATAATTGGCCCCATAACAACGTGCTGACAGAGACACTGGACAGTGTTTCGTGATACTTTGTATCAATCGCAATCTTCGGTTTAACCAGCTCTTGATTCGGTTGTTTTTCTTTCCAAACGAGTAATTCTTTACGGTATTTTAACTGCAAGGTAAAACTAGCAATCATCAGTATTAAGATAGCAGCTGTGACATAAATGCCGGCAAACATTTCTGATTGTTCCTGGTTCTCTATAAAGGGTGCTATAAAAAGAGGAAGAGAAAGTCCCACACCTAAGACTATATTAATGATTGCAAATCGTTTTTTTCGACTTTCAATAAAACTATTTTTCTGATGTTCAGCTGGAATGCTCACTCCAAATGGTGTTGATTGTCTGCTGAATAAAGGCGTGACTCCAACCGAAATTCCTGTTATAAGTAAAATCACAAACATCATTATACTAAATGTCCACATTCGCTTTATCCCCTTTCTTTAATTCTTTCATAATAGCCTGTGTCCAGGCAGTTACTTCCTCTTCTGGCAGTTGGTGAATAAAAGCATCAACCAGAAGTGTCTCAAGCTTGGTTTTCATCTCTTCTTTTAAGCGGTCGCTTATTGAGCGTTTATCCGCCACCTGCACACTGTAGCCTTTTGTTGATTTGATCAGGACTTCCTCATCAGTCAACAAATTATAAGCTTTATTAACGGTATGCATGTTAACACCCAGTTCAGACGCAAGTCCCCTCACGCTCGGTAAAGTATCACCTGATAAAAGTTCGCCGGTAACAACTGCTCTTTTTATTTGAAACATCAATTGTAAATAAATCGGCGTTTCACTAGTTGGTTCGATTTCGATAATCATTTCTGCAACCTCCTCGCTTGTTCTATAACAAGTATAACACCAAACGAAAGAAAGAGACAAGAAATTTTGAGAATTCTCTCGCATTCCTTGTCTCTTTCTTTCGTTATTAAGAAGCTTCTGTAAACTGGCTGTTGTACAGACCAGCGTAGAATTCGCCTAAAGCCATTAATTCATCATGTGTGCCTGTTTCAATAATATCACCCTTGTTCATTACGATAATATTATCCGCATCACGAATTGTTGACAAACGGTGAGCAACAACAAAGCTTGTTCTGCCTTCCAACAAGCGACGCATAGCACGTTGGATTAAAACTTCCGTACGTGTATCGACACTTGAAGTCGCTTCGTCAAGAATCAAGATTTCAGGATCTGTAATAAACGCACGTGCAATTGTAAGCAATTGGCGTTGTCCTTGAGAAATATTACTTGCATCTTCGTTCAAGATTGTATTGTAACCCTCTGGCAATGTACGAATAAATTCATCCGCATGTGCCATCTTAGATGCACGGTAAACATCTTCGTCGCTAACTTCTTCGTGAGCACCGTATTTAATGTTATCAAAGATTGTTCCATTAAATAACCATGTATCTTGAAGTACCATCGCAAAACGTCTTCTTAGATCATCACGATCGATGTTACGGATGTCTTCACCTTCTAGCTTAATGCTTCCACCGCGCACATCGTAGAATCGCTCAAGCAAGTTAATAATCGTTGATTTACCTGCTCCAGTCGGTCCAACAATGGCAACCATCTGTCCTGGTTTCACACTCAGGTTAAAATCAGTCATCAAGTCTTCTTGGCCTGCATAACCGAAACGAACATTTTCAAAAGTAAATTTGTCTGTTGTCTCAATTGCTGGTTGATCTGTTGACACATCCAACATTTCCGCTTCATCCAATACTTCAAAAATACGTTCAGTGGATGCAACAATGGACTGGATTGTGTTCATAATATTTGTTAATTGTTTCATTGGTTCTGAGAATTGGTTTGTATATGTTAGGAAAGCTTGGACTTCACCCAATGCTAAAGCACCAGTCGATACGTCAATACCACCCATTACAGCTACGATAACATAACCTAGGTTCTTGACCATGTTCATTAACGGCATCAGAATACCTGATAAAAATTGTGCTTTCCAAGCAATCCCGAAAAGCTTCTCATTTTGAAAACCAAATTCTTCTATAACATGTTCTTCACGGTTAAAACTAACAATCTCAGTATGACCCGCAAATGTTTCCTCAATATGAGAGTTCAAATGTCCTAATTCTGTTTGTTGCTTTTTGAAAAGTTTACGTGACGTCGGTGCGATACGTGAAATAATAAAAGCACTTAACGGAACAGTTAACAACGCAACAATACTTAACTTCCAGCTGATTGAGAACATCATAATCAATATACCAAAGAATTGAACCACACTCATAATAGCCTGGTTAATTGTTTGAACCATTTGACGTGCAATGTTATCAACGTCATTAATCGCCCGACTCATAATATCACCGTTACTATTCGTATCGTAATACTCTACCGGCACGCGTGACATTTTTGCTTTGAAATCTTGTCGTAAATCGAAAACTGTAGATTGTACAACACGAACGAGTGTCAACTGTGCGACATATCGGAAAACTGCATTAGCTACATATAAAATAGCTACCGAAATTAATATTTTCCGAATGGCCGCGAAATCGATTGGATAACGCCCACCAACCATTCCTTCACTAAAACCGTCAAAAATCACAGTTGTTGCTGAACCTAATATTCTAGGTGTAAAAATTTGCATGACAGTTGCAATAGCTGAAAGGATAAAAGCTCCCAACATCAACCATTTTCTGACAGCCATATAATTAAACAGGCGTTTTATCGACCCTTTAAAATCTTTTGGTTTCGCCTCTACTTGTGGCCCTCCGTGTCTCATCGACCTTCACCTTCCCTAAACTGTGAATTCATGATTTCCATATAGGTTTCGTTATTTTCGGCGACAAGTTGATCATGATTACCTTGGCCGACAACCTCTCCGTTTTCTAGAACAACGATTAAATCAGCATCACGGACTGTGCTGATACGTTGCGCTACAATCACAACGATAGCATCTGTGATTTCATTTAATAATGCTTTACGCAATGCAGCATCCGTTTTAAAATCCAAGGCTGAGAATGAATCGTCAAATACATAGATGGATGGTTCTTTTACAACTGCTCTTGCAATACATAGACGTTGTCTTTGTCCACCTGAGAAGTTCGTCCCACCTTGTTCTACAACGTGATCCAAACCGGCTTCTAAACTTTCTACGAAATCTTTAGCTTGTGCAATTTCCAGTGCATGCCAAATTTCTTCATCTGTTGCATTTTCTTTACCGTCCAACATATTCGAACGAATTGTTCCGGAGAATAAATTCGCTTTTTGAGGAACGTATGATACACGCTCATGAACATCATGTTGAGTTAAATCGCGGACGTTTTTACCATTAATATACACGCCGCCTTTTGATGCGTCATAAAAACGCATAATCAAGTTTGCGACCGTAGACTTACCTGATCCCGTTCCTCCGATAATAGCTAACGTTTGTCCCTTTTTCATATCAAAATTCAAATCTTGAAGAACTGGACGTTCCGCTTCGGGGAATGAGTACGTAACGTTGTCAAAACGTAATTGTGTCTGCTCTAGTTTAATACTTTCTTCGCTAAAGCGATCTGTTCCATCTACAATTGTACTTTCTAAATCCAATACTTCATTAATACGCGCTGCTGAAACTTGTGCTTGTGGAAGCATCGTCAACATCATGGACAGCATCATAAAGCTGAACAAAAGCATGGCGGAGTAGTTAATAAAAGCTACTAAGTTACCAACCGGCATTGCACCGATAGCAATATACTCGCCACCGATTAAAATAATCGCGATATTTGTAGCACTTAGCACCAATGTCAAAACAGGCATCAATAAACTTGTAATTGTCATTGCTTTCACGTTATTTTGCATGTAATCGGCATTTGCATCTTTAAAGCGTGATTCCTCGTAATTACTTTTATTAAAGGCTCGAATGACACGAACACCTGTCAAACCTTCACGGAAAATTAGGTTCAAACGGTCTGTTTTTTCTTGCATTTTTCGGAACAACGGGATAGCAGATCCCATAATTACTGCAAGAAGAACAATTAAAACCGGTACAGAGATGAAGAAAATACTAGCCAAATCTGGACTTAATGTATAAGACAATACAGCTGCTCCGATACCCATAATAGGTGCGAACATCATCATACGCAGTAACATCATAAAGATAAACTGAATTTGTTCAACGTCGTTCGTTGAACGTGTAATCAAGGATGCCTGACCCACTGTATCAATTTTATCTTTCGACAATGACATAACTTTCGTATATATTTCTGAACGCAATTCGCGTCCTACTCTTTGTGATTCACGTGCAGAAATATACACACCACAAATAGCGGCAATAATGGTAATAAGTGTTAACAGGAGCATAACTCCTCCTGTGCGCCAGATAAACTGTACGTCTCCCGTTGCAATTCCTTTATTGATAATGTTAGACGTCATATTTGGTAAATTTAATTCTGAAAAAACTTGGATAACAATGAAAAGGATTGATCCTACTGCTGCTTTCCAAGATATGCGTTTTAGTAACTTTAACAATGCGTTAGCCTCCTTTATTTTTGATAATCCCATTTTCTAACCATGTTAAACGTTGGTTAACTTCTTCATGCGCTTCTTCTTTGGATAACTTTTTCAAAAAAGAACGGGCAATGGTCCAATGTATTATCTGAAATGTATACTGTAAAAAATCTTGTAACTCTTGTTCCGATGAGAAGTTCAACGTTGACTGATCTAACATTCTGACAATATCCGGATACTCATGTTTATGCGGCTTTACAGGCTGCTGATTTTTCTCATCATAGATATTTCGACTCTTACGATAAGTCATATTTACAAAGAAATGATGATAAAAATCTTTATTTGGACCAGTTGTATAGGAATCATACAAAATATCAAATGTTCGTTTTAATCCGTCAAATAAGTTTCCTTCTGCTACTTCGAAACATTTATCCACTTGTGCTTTCTCGTCTTTTTTCAACAAGTGAGCACAATAAAAATACAAATCCTCTTTGTCCTCGAAATATTGATAAAAACTTCCTCGAGAAATACCAGATTCATGTATAATCGCATTTATTGAAGATTCATCCAAAGAGAATTTTGAGAACTCACTGTACGCTGCCTTCAATAACCTTTCTTTCTTTTCATCAGGCAGATTAAAGAAAGTTTGCTTTGGCACTTTTTCACCTACTTTGCATGTAATAATTAAATTACCGATTTAGACTTTTACAAGTATATGACAACCTGTCATATATGTCAATTCCTTTTACTTACAAATCGTAATACATCAAAAAAAGGCAATTCCGACGTTATCGGAACTGCCCTTTTTCTACTTAAACATCCTCTGTTTCAATAAACATTTCTTGTTCATCTTCTTGATAGAGACCTGATTCTGATTTATACCACTCAAAAAGATGCATAAAAATTACTTTAAAAACGGCATAACCCGGGATTCCCAGTACAAAACCAACAATACCAAAGAGTTTTCCTGCAGTTAGAAGGACAATCATGATTGTCACTGGATGGACTGATAAGTTACTTCCCAGTACTTGCGGTGAAATGACGCGCCCTTCAATAAACTGCTCAATACTAAAAACAATTAGTACTTGTATGAGCATCCAAGGTGAATCAACCAAGGCCACAATAACCGCTGGAACCATGGCCATAAACGAACCTAAGTAAGGAATGATATTTAAGAACCCGGCCATGATTCCCAAAGCAATACCATAATTTAAGTCAATGATGGAATAACCAATAACGAACATAATCCCAACAAATGTTGCGACAATAATTTGTCCGCGTACATATTGACTGACTTGTAAGTTGATTTTTTCCAATAATGTTCCAAAAGAGTTCCGGTGGCGGTTGGGAATCAGTTGGAGAAGCGCCTGTGGAAACTTTTCACCTTCTTTTAAGAGATAATACAAAATAATGGGCATCGTAATTAATCCGACAAAAACATTGGTTACAATCCCTACAAAACTACTTAACCATGTACCTGTATTGGTTAAGAAATTATTTGCCCATTCGGTAATATAGTTCAAAATATCGGTATTGATATCCGAAAACTGTTGTTGAATGTCGATAAACCAGTCATATTCAAATAGATTCAACAACATATTATTAATCGTTACCCAGTACTGCGGGAAGTCCTCGATGAAACCGAGCGTCTGTTCCCGAATAACTGGAACCAAAATCGCAATGCCCCAAATTAAGAGAATAATAAAGGCAATAAAGGCAATCGCAATCGCCAAAATACGATTCATCCCTCTTCCAGTTGCCCATTTAACAAAAGGATTCATAAGGTAATATAAAATCCCGCTTAAAACAAGCGGAAATCCAAGAATACTAAAAAAGCTACCGATTGGTTGCAACATATAAGAGACTTTTGAAAAAACAAGTAAGATTAACAGAACTAATAGTATGATAATTAATGAGGTTACCATTTTATTATTAAGAATCCATTTTTCAAACCACGATAAACGTCTTTGTCGCATTATTTTCTTTTGCATAGGCTATTCCCTTCAAGCATCTGTACTTTTTGATAGATAATTTATTGTCATACCTTCTTCAATAGTCGGAACGGTATGAGGGGTTAAATAAACACTCGTTTCAATGAAATGGTCTGGATCAAATGGATCAAATACAAACGTCACATGTCCTAATTCCACTAGGTTCTCACCAACGTTTTCACCCACATGTGACACATGGTATACTTGGTCTCCAAAATGAACGGCGTCACCAACACGAAAAACAAAGGAATCGATTGCATCTTCGAATCTTTGCAAGACTGATACGTCACGGATTGCTTCTGTTGCATTTTCACCAAATAAAATCACAATTGGTTCATCAATACTAATTGCATCTTTACCAATGTGCAAAATTGTACTCTTCATTGAACTGCTCCTTTATAAAAAATGATACTTTCATTTTAGCATATCTACGCTGCAAAACGCGCTTTGTTTGTTATACTTATGTAAAGAAAATATTTTTTGGAGGAATGTGAATATGTCACACACTTTATACTTGGGTTCTTACACCAAACGCGAAAGCAAAGGTGTTCACCAAATCACTCTTGATACACATAAAAATGAATTAGTGGACTACAAACTAATTGCAGAAGTAGACTCCCCTACTTACATTACATTTAATGCTGATAAATCTTCTCTCTATACAATCTCCAAAGAGAATGAAGGCGGTGGTGTAACGGCATTTACGCGCCAAGAAGATGGCCAATACGTGAAACGTGCTTCCAATGATTCTGAAATGAGTGCACCGTGCTACATTGCCTTGGACGAAGAGCGTAGCTTGTTATTTACTGCCAGTTATCATGCAGGTTACGTATCCGTTTATAAAGAAACAGAAAACGGTATTGAACTGACGGATCGTGTCCAGCACGAAGGCAGCAGTGTCCATGAAAACCAAAAGACGCCTCATGTTCATTACACAGATTATACGCCGGATAAAAAGTATTTAATGGTTTGTGACTTAGGTACCGACGGCGTTTACAGCTACACAGTTTCAGATGAAGGGACATTAACTGAAGTTTCTCGTTATACGGCTAAACCTGGAACAGGTCCACGTCACCTTGTTTTCCATCCAAACGGAAAAACAGTTTATCTATTGGGTGAATTGAGTTGTGAAGTAGAAGTCTTGGAATATAACGAAGTTGATGGCAGCTTACGTTACCAAAATCGTATCTCTATGCTTCCTGAAAGTCATACCGACTTTAACAGTGGGGCTGCAATTCGCATCAGTAAGGACGGCCGTTTCGTCTATGCTTCAAATCGCGGGCACGATTCAATCGTTGTATACAAAGTAGAAGCAGACTTTTCATTATCATTGGTTGAATATGTACCAACTGAAGGAAACACACCACGTGACTTCAACTTATCACCTGACGAAGCACATGTTATCGTTGGACATCAAGATTCTGATAACTTGACGCTATTCAAACGCAATGAAGAGAACGGTACCCTTTCGCTTGTACAAAAAGATGTCCACGGGCCAGAATGTGTGTGTATTAAATATTAACCTACTAAAAAACGAAAGAGAATCGGAATATCCGAACTCTTTCGTTTTTATTTTGCTTATTTGTGTAAAACAGTTCCGATAACACTTTGTGCTGTCACTTCACCAGAAGCTGTTAATTCGAATTCTTGAACTTTATCCATGTTTGTAACTACAACAACCATTGCGTTGTCTTTACCTGCTTCAGCCAATGCATCTAAGTCACAAGTTGCAACGTGTGTACTTGCAGTCAAAACATCGCCCTCTTTAACATGTGTGTCAAAAGGCTTACCGTTTAATTCAACCGTATCCAAGCCCATATGTAGCAAGATTTCCAAGCCGTTATCCAACTGAATGCCTACTGCATGTTTAGTTGGGAATACGCTAAGTACTTTACCTTCAACTGGTGAATAAATCTCGCCATCAGTTGGAATAACCGCGTAACCGTCACCCATCATTTTTTGTGAGAATACTGGATCTGCAACTTCTGTTACAGGAACGACACGGCCATTTGCCACTGCGTATAGGTTTTTCTTCTCAGAAACTGGGTCTTGCTTTTTATCTTTCTTAAAAAAGTTGAACATATTTAACGCCACCTTTGATAAATTTGAATCTTAAAACAAGATTCGTTTGATACATTTAATATACCATAATCACTATTAATTTCCTATTTATCTGGATAATCATTAGAGTAACTTAATGATTATTCGTTAAAGAAAGCATCATAAATAACTTTGACTGCCGTTGCTTCTTTCTCTTCCTCAATCCCAAACATAATACTAATTTCCGAAGATCCCTGAGTAATCATATTCAAGTTAATGCCCGCATCAGCTAATGCTTGGGTTGCGCGCGCTGTTGTACCTACAGAAGCAACCATGCCTTCACCGACCAGCATAATTAAGCAGAGATTCGCTTCCATATGAACATCGTCCGCTTTTAATTCGTTTTGGAGGCGATATAACAACGCTGCCTGTTTACCCGGAGTTAGTTGATTCCGACGCATCACAATCGTCATATCATCGACCCCTGAAGGAATGTGTTCGATGCTTAAACCCAGCTCCTCAAAAATCTGCGCTAATTTACGGATAAATCCGACTTCTCGGTTCATCAAATATTTCGTAATATGGATGCTCGCAAAACCAGACGAACTCGCGATGCCCGATAAAATACGGTTCGTTTTTGGACGTGTACGCGTGATTAGCGTACCTTTACCATCCGGGCGATTTGTATTTTTTACATGAACGGGAACACTGGCACTAAATGCTGGCTGCAAAGCCTCATCATGGAATACGGAGAAGCCAGAATAAGATAGCTCACGCATTTCGGAGTAAGTTAAATGATATATCTTTTCAGGATTGTCGATATGGTTCGGATTGGCTGCGTAGATAGCATCCACGTCAGTAAAGTTTTCATATAGTTCTGCCTTGACACCGTTCGCTACGATGGCTCCAGTGATGTCAGAACCGCCCCGAGAAAAGGTAATAATTTCTTCATTTTCGTTATAACCAAAAAAGCCTGGAATCACCAATACTTCCTCATTATCTCGTAAATGAAAAAGATAATTGTAGGACTCTGGCAAAATACTCGCATTCCCTGGTTGACTGGTCACGTATATTCCTGCTTCTTTCGGGCTGACATACCGCGCCGGTAAGCCCGATTCATTAAAATAAGCGGCAATCAATTTTGCATGGTTATCTTCCCCACTCGCTTTGAATGCATCTTCTAATAAAGCAGGACTTCTGAAGGAGGTCGCCAATAATTTACGGAAATGCGTATGAATTTTCTCCATCACATCGGATTGGATATTCAGTTCATCTGCAATCTCTTGATAGCGACTCAAAATGCTTGCTTGAATAGATTCATAGGGATCACCCGCAATGACTGCTTTTGCAAAGGCAATCAGTTGATCCGTCACTTTAGAATCATCAGCATTTCTTTTACCTGGAGCTGATACGATGACAATTCTTCTGTCAGAATCAGCTTTAATAATGTTCATAACCTTCTCTAATTGCTTCCCGCTCGCTAATGAGCTTCCACCAAATTTCACAACTTTCATGTCGATTACCTCTTCACCTTGTCTTTTTAATCTTTTTCTCATTTGCATTATAGTTAGGATAGCATGCACCCTAAGGAACTGCAACGGAAACATTTATTTAATCTGTAATCATTTTGTATTATTTCACATCTAGTATTTTCGAAAAAAAAAGATATACTTAGCTAGAATGAATTGAAAAGGATGACTATGACTTGAATATTAAAATGGTGCGCAAACAGCTATTTGTTTTATTTTCTCTTTTTATTGGTATCATGCCCTTGCTAACGAAAATCAGTAGTAAAAAATCAAAAACGATTCCTCTTAAACCATTGTCCCTTTTTGACTTGATTGGCGAATGGGTAGCTGAAGAAGAAACGGTTTTGAAGATTGACGACCAAGGGGCTGTTTATCTCAATACTGTGCCAATCGCTTTGCATAATGTCGAAGCACAGCAAAATATGATTACACTGCAGGACCGCTTTGGCTATAATATTACCATTACCAAATCCGATGATACGACGCTCTCTTTCTATGACGAAGCTGAAGACACATCTTTCTTATTCCATAAAAAATAAATTCAAACTGCCCGCCTACATGTGCGAGCAGTTTTTTATTTTGAAAAATGCTAACTCAAACTGGTTTTGCTTTTGAGTTAGCACCCTACGTGATTTCACTATAAAAAATCCCCCAAAGTTTAACTTTAGGAGGTAGTTGGTTATTCAGCTGGGGGTACGATAATTTTTTCTACTTCTTCAATTACGCGTTTGGCAATACTTGAGCCAATCACCAATTGTTCGTACATTGCACGGACATCTTCGGTTGTTTTACCCATTGCCTTCATATAAATTTCGCCATCACCAGCTAAACATACGCGGTAATAGAATGTTTTAGAGTTGTTCAAATCATTTATCAAATCCAAGATTTTTTCTTTGTCTGCATAATTTGATAAATACGCAAGACGCTTGAAGCTAATCTGGAAATCAGCCATCTCTTCACCATTTACAATAACGACTCCAAATGGTATTGATTTACCTGGTGCAATTTGGAATGTCCCTTGGTAAAGTGACTGATTATTTGGTATTTCTTGTCTTTTTAAGGGTAATTTCTTTTCAGCAAATAACTTTTCAATTTCTTCTAAAATTTTCAATATACTGGCTCCCTTCGTTGATACTCTTCCAGTATATCATAATCAGAATAAAACAAAAAGAGCCAGTAAACTGGCTCTTTCTTGTTGCATTCGTATTAACGACGACGCTCTGGAATACGAGCTGCTTTTCCGTGAAGTTCGCGTAGGTAGTACAATTTTGCACGACGTACTTTACCAAAGCGGACAACTTCAAGTTTAGCAACACGTGGTGTGTGGATTGGGAAAGTACGCTCAACACCAACACCGTTAGAAATCTTACGAACTGTGTAAGTTTCGCTGATGCCTGTTCCGCGACGTTTGATTACAACGCCTTCGAAAAGTTGGATACGTTCTCTCTCGCCCTCAACAACACGAGCATGGACACGTACTGTATCTCCAGGACGGAAATCAGGAATGTCATTGCGTAGTTGATCTTGAGTAATTGATTCGATTAAGTTCATGTTTTTTTCTCCTTCCAACAAATATTCATACATAGACATATCTACCAGCGGAATATCGTTTTCTCTGGACAGTTATCTGCCCACTCGTAAGAGTTTATCATAATTAAATATGCCTGTAAAGGGTATTACATTGACAAACTTATTTTTTTTCGGCTTTCTTAAACTCTTCTAACCAAGCTTCTTGTTGCTTCGTTAATGTCAGAGCATCCAGCAAATCTGGCCGTTTCTGCCACGTTTTCCGCAAGGATTCTTTTTCTTGCCATTCTTCAATCTTGGCATGATTCCCGCTTACCAAAACATCTGGAACTTCCATTCCTCGGAAATCGCGCGGGCGTGTATATTGCGGGTGTTCCAATAGACCGGTTGAAAACGAATCAGTTTGACTGGATAACGTGTTTCCTAATGTTTCAGGCAGTAAACGCACCACACTATCAATAATAACCATTGCGCTTAATTCGCCACCGGTCAGGATAAAGTCCCCAATGGAAATTTCATCGGTGATGAATTCTTTGATGCGTTCGTCGTAACCTTCATAATGCCCGCAAATAAAAACAAGATGCTCTTCCTCAGCCAATTCTTCAGCCAAAGCCTGATCATATTTTTTACCAGCTGGATCCATTAGAATAATACGTTTCTTCGTTTCCGGATAATTTGTTTCAATATTTCCGATGGCGTCCACAATCGGTTGTGCTTTTAGAAGCATACCTGCTCCACCGCCAAATGGATAGTCATCCACTGTTTTATGTTTATTGTCGGCAAACTCACGGAAATTCGTCGTTGTAATCGTCACGATTTCTTTCTCTGCTGCTTTACCGATAATTGAATCTGTCATTGGCCCTTCAAACATATTCGGAAATAGAGTCAATACATCAATTCTCATTCTTCCAGCATTCCTTCCAATGGTGTTACAATCGCGTAGCCTTCAGCAATATTTACTTCTTGGATAACATCCTTGATATACGGCAATAATAAGTCTTTCTTACCTTTACGTTGCACAACCCACACGTCATTTGAGCCTAAAGGTAGAATTTCTTTCACCTTACCTAGTGATTCGCCTGATTCCAATTTCATTTCTATTCCGATAATCTCGTGGAAATAGAACTCTTCTTCATCAAGTTCGTGTTGCGCTTCAGCGTTTATTTTTAGCGTACCGCCTTTATAAATTTCTACATCTTCAATTCGATTTTTACCATCAAAAGTTAGTAAATCGAAGTTCTTATGTTTGCGGTGGCTTTTAACGATGAGTTCAATCGGAGCTTTGCCGTCTTGGAACAGCATCAAGCTGGAACCTTTTTTATATCTCTCTTCAGCGAAATCTGTTACAGATATAACACGAACTTCACCTTTCAGTCCTTGTGTATTAACGATAGTGCCGACATCAAAATAGTGTTCCATGCCTCCACCTCTTTCCAGTTATTTTGATACAAAAAAAGGGACAGATCAACTATACAATTGAATGTCCGCTTTGTTTTGTTATTATTGAGTGTTTTACAATCGGTGTTAGCCGTTGCCACCATCGATGACAAGACGCACACGCTTTGATTGTTTTGTTCGTACACTATAGACGATTGTCCGGATTGCTTTCGCAACACGGCCTTGTTTACCGATGACGCGGCCAACATCTTCAGGGTTAACCTTCAAATGATATTCAAAAAACTCATTTGTTTCTTTAATCTCAATTGAAACTTCATCCTTGAATTCAACGAGTGGCTTAATCATGGTTAGAATCAATTCTTGAATATCAGGCATGTAATCCACCATCCTTTTGGTAATTTCAATGCTACTGACTACTTCCTAAAAAGCTTATTTAGCTGATTTGGAATCGTGGAATTTTTTCATGATACCTTCTTGTGAAAGTAAGTTTCTAACTGTATCAGACGGTTGAGCACCATCAGCTAACCATTTCAAGACTAGTTCTTCATCAAATTTTACTTCAGCTGGTTCAACAACTGGGTTATAAGTACCAACTTTTTCGATGAAACGACCGTCACGAGGAGCACGTGAATCTGCTACAACTACACGGTAAAAAGGATTTCTTTTAGATCCCATACGTTTTAGACGAATTTTAACTGCCATTCTTAAATACACCTCCAATTTCTAAATCTCACAAATGATATAATACCAGTTAAATAAGTGCTTGTAAAGTATTTTTTCTTTACAGGCTTACTTTTTTTTCTTCTTCTTTTTCTTGTTCATTTTGCGCGCCATTTGTTTCATCGCAATTTGGTTTAATTTGCCTTTTGGACCGCTGCCCATTAAGCCTTCTAAGCCAGCAAAATTCCCTTTAGACATCTTATTCATCATGCTGCGCGATTCGTTAAACTGTTTAATTAGACGGTTTACCTCAGCCAAGTTACGACCGGAACCTTTCGCAATACGACGACGACGACTTTGAGATAACAATTCAGGATTCTCACGTTCTTGTTTCGTCATTGAAAGAACAATGGCTTTCATATGCGCCATATCTTTTGGATCAATCTTCATTTGGTCAAGGCCTGGTACTTGACTCATTCCTGGAATCATCTTCAATAGATCTTCCAAAGGCCCCATACTGGTCACTTGATCCATTTGATCAATGAAGTCATTGAAATCAAACGTATTTTCGCGGATTTTGTCAGCCATTTCTTTGGCTTTATCTTCATCGAAGTCTTGTTGTGCTTTTTCAATCAGCGTCAACATGTCCCCCATACCTAAAATACGGGAAGCCATACGTTCTGGGTAGAACGGTTCGATATCATCTAACTTCTCGCCTTGTCCGGTAAACTTAATAGGTTTGCCCGTTACGGAGCGAATAGACAGTGCAGAACCACCACGCGTATCACCATCAAGTTTGGTTAAAATAACACCGGTAATTCCCAACTGTTCGTTAAAGGCTTTTGCCACATTAACTGCATCTTGACCCGTCATAGCATCCACTGTAAAGAGGATTTCATCCGGTTGGACAGCTGCTTTAATATTTTTCAGCTCTGTCATCAAGACTTCATCAACGTGCAGACGACCAGCCGTATCGATGATAACCAAGTCACGGCCATTTAGGCGTGCTTCTTCAACTGCTTCGCGTGCGATGTCAACTGGATTTGCCTCTGTTCCTTTTGCATAAACCGGGAAATCTAATTGTTTCCCAATTGTTTGCAATTGGTCAATTGCTGCTGGACGGTAGACGTCAGCCGCGGCCAACATAGGACGTTTATTTTCACGTTTCTTCATGTAGTTAGCTAATTTACCAGCAGTGGTAGTTTTACCCGCACCTTGCAAACCAACCATCATAACAACTGTTGGCGGCTTCTTAGCGAATACAAACGGCTCTTGTTCGCCACCCATTAATTCTGTTAATTCTTCGTTTACAATTTTAACAACTTGTTGTGCTGGAGACAGTGATTCTAATACATCAGAGCCCAATGCACGGTCATTAACTTTACGAACGAAATCTTTTACTACTTTGAAGTTAACGTCGGCTTCGAGTAAAGCAAGACGGACTTCACGCATCATTTCTTTTAAATCAGCTTCGGTAATTTTACCTTTTTTACCGATTTTCGTCATGGCGCCTTGTAGACGCTCTGATAGACCTTCAAATGCCATATTATCGTTCACATCCTTTTATTTAATCGTCAATTGATTCTAATTGATGAATGATTCTGCTCAATTCGTTGTCGCTGGCGTACTTTTCAGTTGTGTACTCTTTTAATTGACTCAGTAATTCACTGCGCAACATAAAGCTTCCAACCAACTGTAGTTTTTCCTCATAATCCGTTAATATCTTTTCCGTACGCTTGATATTATCATAAACAGCTTGTCGACTTACTTCGAAGTCTTCTGCAATTTCACCGAGTGAATAATCATCTCCGTAGTAAAGCGAGAGGTAGCCTTTTTGCTTTGATGTCAGTAGATCACCATAAAATTCAAACAAAGTATTCATATAATTTGTTTTTTCTATTTCCACTTTCGGCCTCCTATCCCCTTGAAACTTGTCAAGGAAAGAACTTTACATCACTTTTTAGAATACCGATTATACCGCATAAAGTCAATATAAATAATCAAAAAGAAGAGGTTGGGAGCAGTTTTGCCATTCCCAACCTCGGTTTTTATTCTATGCTTTCTTCTCTACTAAATCTTTTACCAAGCCGTAGATATATTGTTCCGGATCGAACACTTGCAGATCGTTCATTCCTTCACCCAAACCTACAAATTTTACTGGGATTTCCATTTCTTGACGAATCGCCAGAATAACCCCACCTTTGGCAGTTCCATCCAATTTCGTCAGAATTAAGCCTGTTACATCGGTTGTTTCCTTGAATTGCTTCGCTTGTATCAGTGCATTTTGCCCTGTAGTTGCGTCCAAGACCAATAATGTTTCCGCTGCACCACCCGGAATCTCTCTGTGAATAATCCGATTGATTTTTTCAAGCTCTTTCATCAAGTTTACTTTGTTTTGCAGACGTCCTGCTGTATCAACCAATAAATAGTCGTAGTGTTCTGTGGATCCTTTTTTCAAAGCGTCAAAAACAACAGATGCGGGATCAGACTTGGCATCAGATGTTACGACATCCACGCCCACGCGTTCGCCCCATACTTCCAACTGTTCAATTGCTCCAGCCCGGAAAGTATCCCCTGCAGCCAAGAGAACCTTCTTACCTTCACTCTTAAGTTTATGTGCGTACTTACCGATTGTTGTCGTCTTACCGACACCATTCACACCAACAAATAAAACAACAGTAAGGCCATCTGGGTTTTCTTTAATTGTCGGCAAGCCTATTTGGCCTTTTTCATAAATATCAACCAATGTCTCAACAATTAAGTTCTTCACTTGCTCTCCGGTACGTGCTGGTTTCAGACGCATTTCCTCACGCAATACATCAGAGATCGCAATAGTCATATCGAATCCGACATCGGCTGAAATTAAAACTTCTTCTAAATCGTCAAAGAAATCTTCGTCAACTTCACGGAAACCGGCAAAAAGTTCATTCAGTTTGTCTGAAAAACTCTTACGCGTTTTTTCCATGCCTTTGTCAAATTTATCAATGACTATTCGTTTCTCTTCGTTTACTGGTTCTTGGACAACATCCTCACCAGTGAAGGCACGTTTAATGCGATCAAATAATCCCATACTCTCACATCCTTTTTACTATTATAGTACAAACTTATGAATCGCGTGTGCAACGCCATCTTCATCGTTCGTTTTGGTAATATATGTTGCTTTGGATTTAATCGCTTCTGTCGCATTTTCCATCGCAACCGCAACGCCGGCATAATCAAACATAGCGGCATCATTTTCTTCATCACCACAAACCATTACTTCGTCGGCACTAAAGCCCATCAATTCACACAAACGTGCGATACCGCTGCCTTTGTCAACTTCTGGATGCATGATTTCATACAGCAAAGGTCGTGATTTCATGGTAGAAAACTGCTCGTGAAATGCAGCTGGAATGCGGGTAATTGCGTCATCCAAATAAGCAGGATCTGTACAAAAAACAACTTTATTGAATTGGTGATCCGCTTCAAAACTTGCGATTTCGCGTTTTACGAAAGGGAGACTCGCACTCATCAATGAGGGATACAGCGAATCTCTTCCCGTTGGATATTCCGGTTCATATACATATTCCAAATCCAACATATTCATTGGTAAACCAAGATCTTGACTTAATTGATAAATCGTTTGAATATCTTGATAGGATAATGTTTTTTCTGATAATACCTTTGAATCATGGTTACGTTGAACAAGACCACCGTTATACGTGATTGAGAAATCTTCTTCTCCCAACAAATCCAGTTCATCTACATAACGTTTAATTCCGCCTAATGGTCGACCGGTACACAGAACGACTTTAACCCCTTTAGCTAGGGCTTTATGAATGGCTTGTTTATTCATTTCGCTGATATTTTTTTGGCTGTCTAATAATGTGCCATCTAAATCAAGCGCAATTAATTTAATCATGGAAATGCTCCTATTCTTCTTCATACTCTCCAAATTTAACCGATGCCAAGCGCGAAACGCCAGAATCTTGCATCGTAACACCATATAAAACGTCCGCTTCTTCCATGGTTCCTTTTCTATGGGTAATGACGATAAATTGGGTCTCATTTTCAAATGAAGCTAAATACTTCCCAAAACGAACCACGTTTGCTTCGTCAAGTGCAGCTTCAACCTCATCCAAAATACAAAACGGTACCGGTGAAACTTCGATAATCGCAAATAATAAAGCAATGGCTGTAAAGGCCTTTTCTCCACCTGATAATAAACTCAGATGTTGTAACTTCTTGCCTGGTGGCTGAGCAATGATATCGATCCCGGTCTCAAGAATGTTGGATGCATCCGACATGGTAATCGTTGCCTTGCCTCCACCAAATAATTTAGGAAAGGTCTTTTCAAACTGTTCTTTAATCGCATTGAATGTCGTCATGAAGCGTTGCGATACTTCTTCATCCATATCTTCCATTGTCGTCAACAAGGACTGTCTGGCAGTCAATAAGTCCGTTTGTTGCTCACTCAGGAAGCCATGACGTTCAGAAATACGTTCATACTCTTCAATCGCAGCCATATTAATCGGCCCGAGTGCTTCAATCTCAACTTTCAACATATTGACGGCTTGTTTTGCTTCGGCAATCGGCAAACTTAGCGAATGATTGGCAATAGCAGACTCATAATTCATCCCGTATGCTTCAAGTAGGCGGTTCAAATGGTGATCGATAGAAGATTCTAGTCGCCCGGAATTACTTTCTAACTTCGCTAATTTCTCCAGAGCATTTTGAATCATTTCAGAAAGAGCATTCAACTCTTCTGTTTTCTCTTCAGAGTGCTCGTCCAAATCGTGTTTATTCGCACGTTTTTCTGCCGTGATTGTGTCAAGTTTTGCTTTAGTCGCTTGTGCTTCTTCTAAACTATGTAGCACATCTTCAACCGTTTGGAACTCACTGGATTCTTGTTGCGAGACGAGTTGGATGTTTTCTTCGATAGCTTTTATCGTGTTTTGCTCTTTTTCGATACTGGTTTGTACCGTTTCAATTTCACGATGCAACTGTTTCTCTTGTTCTTTCAAGACCGCAAGTTCTTGCTGTTTCAGTCCGAGCTCGGCCTGAATGCCTTGTAACAATTTCTGACGTTCTTCTTCGTTTAAGGTCGAATCAGACATATCCTGTTTCAAGCGCACTACTTGCTCCGCCAACACGTCCCTGGTGTCACGGGCTTCACGCAAGAGTTTCGTTACTTCTTCTTGTTGTTGCTTAATTTCTTTTAAATCAAATTCTTCAGCTGTATGTTCTTTTTTAAGCAAAGCCAAAACGCCTTGTTCCCGCGTTAAACTTTCTTGTGCTTTCTCAAGTTCAAAAGCACTTTGACGTGCTGTTTCTTGAAGCTGCTCTTTTTTCTTTTGGAAGCCGCTCACGTCAGCTTGAAGCGCATGATGCTGTTGTTCCAATTTTTTATAGACTGTTGTTTTTTCGTCGATATACGCAGTCAGTTTTTCAATGTTGTTTTTACGGCTAAAAACAGAACTTCCTTGTTGGCGTTTGGAAGCTCCACCAGTCATCGAACCTCCCGCATGGATAACGTCTCCTTCAAGAGACACAATCCGGTAACGGTTATCGAGTTTTTTGGCAATGGCCAAACCTGCCGTCAAGTTTTCAGAGATAATGGTTGTACCC
Source organism: Jeotgalibaca porci (assembly GCF_011299095.1). Classification (NCBI taxonomy): domain Bacteria; kingdom Bacillati; phylum Bacillota; class Bacilli; order Lactobacillales; family Carnobacteriaceae; genus Jeotgalibaca; species Jeotgalibaca porci. Next base: position 384,150 of record NZ_CP049889.1, read on the forward strand.
AATAAGTTTTGTGCAATTCCCTTATACACTTCATCGTAGCCAACTAAATCCGAAGCAATCCCGATAAAACCTGACTCACTTTTCAAATCATGTTGGACATAATCTGGAATTTGACGGCCTTTAATAACGGTCAATGGATAAAAAGTCGCACGTCCAAGACGATTCGCCTTCAATACTTGAATCGCTTTGGAGGCTGTCTGAGGGTTATCTACAACGATATTTTGAATGGCATTTCCTAAAGCCGTGTCCACAGCTAACGTGTAGGCTTCCGGAACGTGGAACAACTCACCAACCGGACCATGTATACCGGGAAGCATGTCTTTACGTTTTAGAATTTCTTTAACGCCTTGGAAATAGCTTGCATATGAATCTTCCAACTCTTGTTGGCCCTCACGTCTTGCTTCTGCTTGTTGAATCCCACGCGCCAGCTCATTTAATTGGCGATTATAATCCAAAAAAGTATTTTCTGAATTCTCCAAATTTTGAACCAATTGACTTAAGCTTTTTCCGGTCAGTATTTTCTCGTTCGTCTTTTCCGTTACAGTATGCGTATAAGCTTCAACAGCTGCTTGAGTGAGCTTGATTTTTTCTTCACGCTCACGAAAACGTCTTAACAAGACTGCGGAACGCTCCGCCAAATGGGACTCTTCACGTTCATTCTGAACAATTATATTACGGTTCGTTGATTGGGCTTGTAGTTTCTCGATATACGTATCTCGTAATTCTTGCAACCATTTATTTTTATCTTGAGACAGATGGTTTTCTTTCCCTTGTAAACTGCTTACTTCTTTTTGCAATGCTTTACGAAGCGTCGTTTTTTCTTTTAATAGCTCTGACAGCTCGCTCACACGTTTTTTTTCTGTCTCAATAAACCGTTGTTTCTCATCAAGAACGCGGCCTTGTTCTTCTTTATTCTTGGCAGAGAAATCCGCTTTTTGAGCGAGTATGTTTTTTTGTCCCTCCAACTGCTCAATTTTACGAACAGTTGCAACATACTCGTCTTGCAGAAGATTCAACTCACGTTCAAACAAGGAGCTATTATGCTTAAGAGCGCTCAAATCTTCCTTCAAGCTAATCTGACGCTTCTCTTTTGCACTGATTTCCTTCTCAGATTCTTCGATATCTTTTTTCGCTGTTTGCCACTGTTCATTCAAACCGGTGATTTCCACTGCCAATAAAGCAATTTCTATATCACTCAATTGTTTTTTCTTCTCTTGATAAGAAACCGCTGTATCTCGTTGCTTCTCTAACGGAGCCATTTGATTTTCGATTTCATGTAAGATATCCTGAACGCGGTCCAAATGATCCATCGTTTCGGATAATTTTCTTTCTGCACTTGTTTTACGGTTTTTATACTTGGCAACACCAGCAGCATCCTCAAATATAGCGCGACGTTCTTCCGGTTTATTTTGGAATATCTGCTCTACTTTCCCTTGTGAAATCATTGAGAAAGAGTCCTTGCCTACTCCAGAGTCCATAAGTAAGTCCGTGATGTCTTTGAGACGACACGGCTTCCGATTAATAAAGCAATCAGAATCACCATTGCGATTAATCCGTCTGGTTAGACTCACTTCTGAAAAGTCGAGCGGTAACGTCCGATCTTCATTGTTAAAAATGAGGGTTACTTCTGCGATATTAATTGGCTTACGTGACTGGGAGCCCGCAAAAACAATGTCATTCATTTTTTTACCACGTAGATTTTTTGCTGACTGTTCTCCCAATACCCAACGGACTGCTTCAGAAAGATTACTCTTCCCGCTACCGTTTGGGCCGACAATAGCTGTCACGCCCTTATCAAATTCGATAACGGTTTTATCTGCAAAGGACTTAAATCCCGTCATTTCAATTCTCTCTAAATGCAAATAAAACATCCTTTCCAGCTGTGTTTATCCTTTATTCGTCAATGCTTGGTAAGCAACCCGTGCCGCAGCCTGCTCAGCAGCTTTTTTGCTCGTACCTGCACCTTTTCCTAATTCTTTTCCGTCGGCCTCTACTGCCACTTCAAAGCGCTTGGCATGCGAAGGGCCATCTTCTAGTAATAGAACATATTTGATTGAAATATCTCCATTTTTTTGTAATTCTTCTTGCAACAATGTTTTGAAATCCATCGCATGTGAAAAAGCATCCTCTTTTATGGAGTCGAGAACCACTTGTTTGATAAATTTTTGGGCGGCATTCATTCCTTGGTCCAAGAATAAAGCACCAATAAAGGCTTCAAACAAATCACACAAAAGTGCGGGTCTCTTCCGACCATTCATATTCTCTTCCCCTTTTCCAAGGCGAATATAATTATCGAAGCGGCATTCATGTGCAAAATGAGCTAAACTCGGCTCACATACAATTTGCGCACGCAGACGTGTCAGCTTTCCTTCTGGCCAATTCGAATAATGATGGAATAGAAATTCCGATACCGCAATCTCCAAAACAGCATCCCCTAAAAATTCCAAACGCTCATTGTGTTTCATTCTCTGGTGACGATGCTCATTCACATATGATGAATGGGTAAATGCCTCTACTAACAACATTTCATTCTTAAACTGAATCCCATACTCATCCTCAATCATTTTTATTAATTCTTTCATTCTGTATCCTCCTCCCATGTCATTAAAAATCCGTACCTTTTCATTATACGCCAAATTAAGCCATTTTTCATTAAAAGATGGCGAATATAATCACGTACGACTGGCTACTATCCAATTAAAAAAGGACTGAGATTTCTCTCAGTCCATAAGATTAGGTTCGGTTATGTTAGTATGCTGCTTCAGATGTAAGTTCTACTACTTCCCATCCGTCTGTAGTTCCGTAAGTGATGTCATAGTTTTTAACGCGGTTATTAACTGCGAATACTTCTGATCTCCACAATGTAGGAATTACAGGAACGTTTTCGAACATATGCTCTTGCCATTCGTTGAACGCATCAAATTTGAAATCTGGATCAAATGCGTCTTGAGAATTGATTTTGTTCAAGATTGCAGTGTTTTCTTCATTCACATAACGTGTGTAGTTAAACGCTGCTGTTTCGCCGTATAGACCAGTTGGGTTTGGATCATGTCCAGTTCCCCAAGCTCCTTGGTAAACATCAATTTCTTCGTTATCAGCTTCAAGCATATCGTAGAATGCTTGGAACTCGATTAGACGACCAGTTGATAACTCTACTTTCAATCCGATGTTTTCCCATTCTTGGATGTAGTACTGTGCGATTGGCTCAGCAGTAGCACCACCTGACATAGAAGCGAATTTGATTACTAATTCTTCGCCTTCTGGTGTTTCACGGAAGCCGTCTCCGTCAGTATCAACATAGCCAGCATCATCAAGGATTTGCTCAGCTTTTTCAGTATCTTGGTAGTATCCTTCAATTTCAGTGTTAACATAATCACCGAATACTGGTGGAATCATACCTTTTGCGTTTTCACGTAGTCCTTGGTAGAACTCAGCAGCAATTGCATTGTTATCAATTGCATAAGCCATTGCTTGACGCAAGTTTACATCAGCCATTTTAGCATCTGGGTTATAAACGTTTTTAGACGCTTCTGCATCCCAGTTACCCAGTTTGAATCCTAAGTATGTATAAGCCAATTGTTGACGACCTAGAAGACTGAAGTTCTCAGCATCTTTATAAGTGTCATATTGATCTGTAGGCATAGAAGCTACGTCATAGTTACCATTGTTCATTTCTGAAACGATTGTTTCAGGAGCAATAACATCTACAATAACGCCGTCCAATTTAGGAGCGCCTTTCCAGTAATGTTCGTTCGCTTCGTATTCAACAGACTCACCCGGTGTAATTGATTTAACACGGAATGGACCTGCTCCTACTGGCGTATTACGAACTTCTGGTGCAGCTGCCATATCAGCAATTGCTACGTTTTCCAATTGGTGTTTCGGCATTGGGTAACCCCAGATACCACCACCTGATTGAAGGATTGATGGGTTAACCTCAATGTATTCAATTGTTAGGTTTTGGTCGTCTGTGATTGTAATACCTGAAATTGTATCAGCTTCGCCAGCTTTATATTCTGCCATACCTACGATGTTTTCAAAATCTGCACCGTAACGTACACCAGTATATTCTGGGCTACCAATAACTTCGTACGAGAACAATACGTCTTCAGTTGTCAAAGGCTCGCCGTCAGACCATTTAAGATCGTCTTTCAAAGTGATTGCAATTGTTTTAGCTTCTTCGTCAAATTCGAAAGTAGCCATACCGTCTTGAGACAACATGAAGCTTTCGTCAACTGAGAATAGTGATTCATGTGTGAATCCCATTAATTCTGAGTCGTACCCATCTTCGTAGAACTCTGGACTGAAGATACCTTGGAATGGTGAACTAGCTACCATTGCATAGCGTAACGTTCCACCTTCGATTGCATCTTCGTCGTTTGACATAACTGTTTCGAACTCAACAACACCGCTTTCCTCACCGTTTGCTGTTGATTCTGTTTCTGATACCGAAGTATCTGTTGATGACGTTTCTTCACCTTCGCCGCCAGTACAAGCAGCTAGAGTTAGCGCAAATGCCGCTAAAGAAACAAGACCTAATTTTTTCTTGAACATTGTATTTCCTCCCTTTTCCTAACCTAATCTTTGTTTAGAGTCTGCCGCACGCTGCAACGCTTGGCCGACATAGTTTATGCTCAACATTAACACTAAAATTAGCATTGATGCTGGCAGCCAAACCCATGTTTTATTCTCGATGACATCTGGGGATGTCGCAAACCCAATAAGTGTACCTAAACTTGGAACAGATGGCGGTAATCCGAAGCCTAAGAAACTTAGACCTGTTTCGATACCGATATTCCCTGCAAAGTTCAATGTCGAGTTAACGATAATCAATGAACTCAAGTTTGGCATTACTTCACGGAACATTATTTTGAAATCACTGGTACCCAATGTTTTCGATGCATTTACATAATCTCGTTCTGATTCGGATAGCGTACGGCTTCGGAAAATCCGCGCCTTACCAACCCAACTGAACGCACTCATGATTAATACAAACGTCACAATGTTATATTCACTTACCATTGATACAAAAACAATAATAATCATATTAGTAGGTAAAACCATAATAAAGTCTACGATACGCATCAAAATGTTATCGATAATTCCACCGTAGTAACCAGAAATAATTCCTAGTCCAATTCCAATGACACCAGTGATAATCGTTACACTGAAACCGATGATAATTGAGTTACGGGCACCAATAAACAACTGTCCAAATACATCACGACCACCTTCGTCAGCTCCAAGGAGATATTCAACCCCCGGTGCTTCGTAGCGGTTCAAGATATGAACACGCATCACTTGATCTTGATCAAAGAAAGCAAATGATCCAATAAAAATAACTAACAGCAAAGTAATTAATAAGCCTAAGGAGAACATGGCTAATTTGTCTTTTTTAAACTCACGAGCGATAACTGCAAAACCAACGACAGCACCTTGCTCTTCAGCAGATTCAACTAATGTATCCAAGTGCGCATTTACATCTTCGGCACTTGCTTGTTTTTTTTCTTCTTCAGGTAGCATTTTATAACCTCCATTTCTTTCTTAATTTCTACTCAATACGGATACGCGGATCGACGATACTCATGATGATATCAGATAGTAACGTACCGAATAACGCAGTTAATCCAAATAGTAGAATTAAAGCGGTGATGACACTGTAGTCTCTGGCTCCAAGTGAATCGATAAATAGACGACCCATCCCAGGGAATGAGAAAATCCGTTCGATAAAGATAGATCCACCAATTAAACCAGTGATGTCATAACCTAAAAATGAAGCGATTGGTAAAATAGAGTTACGGAAAATATGTTTGTTATAAACAACTTTTTCTGGAACACCTTTTGCACGGGCAGTTTTTACATAATCTTCTTGCTTCGCATCAATAACTCCGGTACGCAGATATTGAATCGTACTCGTTGTTGCTAATAATGCATATGAAAGTGCCGGAAGAATCAAGTGGTAGAAACGACTCCAGATGTATTCCAACGTACCTTTTTCAAGTCCTGATCCAACAGTTCCTCTTGTTGGGAACCAGCCCAAAGTGAAACCGAAGATCCAGATTAATAAAAGTGCAAAAACGAAAGTAGGAATAGCAAAACTCACATAGTTATAGAAACTGATTGCTTTGTCTCCCCATGAACCGTTACGACGGCCTGCATACATACCTAAAGGCAGTGCGATTAAATATGTAAAGATTAAAGATACGATAGATAACCAAATTGTATTACCAACACGTTGGCCAATTAATTCGGCAACTGGAATTTTGTACGTGTAGCTCTTTCCAAAGTCTCCTTGGATAGCATTCGTAATCCAATCCCAATATTGCACATACCACGGATTGTTTAATCCGGCTGCTTCACGTAGTTTTTCGATTGTAGCAGGATCCATGTCTGGTGTAATCAGACCCGTAAACGGATCTCCCGGCATGATTTGTGCCATCAAGAATACAAGCAAGCTCAAAATAAAAATTTGCGGAATCATAACTAAAATACGTCTTAATATCGTTTTCCACATAATCTAGGCACCTCCCTTAATATCGCTTGGTCGGATGGCAACTTTATGTGTATCGGATAGAGAAGTCAGATCGTAAACACGACCATTTTCGTCATAATATTTCTCTTGATTTTGTGTATATTCTTGCTCAACAGCAATACGTGCTGCTCTATGGTGCGCACGGTTGACAGGATCCATAACTGGAATAGCTGACAACAAACGTTTTGTATAAATATGCTGTGGATTAGAATAAATATCTTGTTTATTACCAAACTCAACAAAACGACCACGGTACATAATTGCTAAATCTTCACACATGTGTTTCACAACACCCAAGTCATGGGAAATAAATAAGTAAGACACATTGTATTCTTCTTGAATACGTTTCATAAAGTTTAAAACTTGCGCTTGTACAGATAAGTCAAGTGCAGAGGTTGGTTCGTCAGCGATGATTAATTTTGGATTTGTGGCAACAGCACGGGCAACCCCAATACGTTGTCTTTGTCCACCAGAGAACTCATGTGAGTATTTATATAAAGCATCTTCTGGTAACCCAACAATATCCAATAATTCAATAACGCGACGTTTCGTTTCAGCCGGTGAGAAGCGCTCAAAGTTATCAAGCGGCTCTGAGATGATATCCAGAACACGTTTTCTCGGGTTCAAACTTGAGATGGAGTCTTGGAAAATCATTTGAACGTTTCTGTTATATGGAGACGTCCGTTTACGCGCTTTGTTTGTCACGTCTTCGCCTTCATAAATAACTTGTCCACTTGTAATTCTTTCCAAGCCAATGATTGCTTTACCGATTGTAGATTTACCAGAACCGGACTCACCAACCAAACCGTAAGTTTTTCCTTCTTCGATTTCCATACTTACACCGTCAACAGCGTTAACATGGTCTGTAACGCGGTTCCAGAAACCACTTCTGATCGGATAATGTACTTTTAAATCTTTAATTTGCATAAAACCCAAATTATTCAGCCTCCCCTTCGAAATGGAAATGTTCATGACATGTACATCTCACAAAATGATTAGGAGCAATTTCATGTAATGTTGGATTTTCTTCGTGATCTTCAGCCGGTATCCAAGGAATACGGCTTGCAAAACGACAGCCTACTCGCGGTAGGTTCTTCAATGAAGGAACAGTTCCTTGAATAACGTGTAAGTCTTGTGACTCACCTTGTAGTTCTTCAGATTGCGGAATAGACTTCAATAATGAACGCGTATAGGGATGCTTCGGATTCGTGAATAATTCCTCTGCAGTCGCCATTTCAACAATTTGTCCTGCATACATAACTGCAACTCGGTCCGCTGTTTCAGCAACAACACCAAGGTCATGGGTAATCAGGATAATTCCTGTTTCCATTTCGTCTTGTAATTCTTTCATTAAATCTAAGATTTGTGCTTGGATTGTAACGTCAAGCGCTGTCGTAGGCTCATCAGCGATTAAAATCGGTGGCTTACATGATAAAGCAATAGCGATTACAACACGTTGACGCATCCCACCGGATAACTCATGGGGATATTGTCTTGCGACACGTTGTGGTTTTGGAATTCCCACTTGGTCTAATAATTCAAGAACACGTGCTTTGCGAGCTGCTGAATCCATTTTTGTATGATGAATAAGTGCTTCCTCAATTTGATCGGACACAGTCATCAATGGGTTCAATGCTCCCAGTGGATCTTGGAAAATCATACCGATGTCGTTACCACGAATACGGTTGTAAAGTGTTTCGTTTAAATCAATTAAATTTAAATCTTGGTACACAACTTCACCGGAGATACGTGTATTAGCCTTATTGTGTAAACCTACTATTGTAGTAGCTAATGTACTCTTACCTGATCCGGATTCACCCACAATTGCTAATATTTCATTCTTCTCTAGTGTGAAAGAAACATCGTCAACAGCATCGTAATAGTCGTCTTTTATTCTGAACGCTGTATGGAGATGATTTATCTCCAGTAGTGGTTTCCCTGTCTGCATGGGATACCCTCCTCCTAACTAATGAACATTCGTTTTTTCAAGCTTTTAAATTATTTTTTTGTTTATTTAACAAAAAAACGACTTAATAACTTGTTTATTTTGAACTCATCAGTGTGTTTATTAATATTTCTCATTATACTGACTAAAAATTAGAAAGACAACCCTTTTTTCATCATTTCTTAACTTAACCTCAAAATAGTGCCGTTTTCGAACAATAGTTTGAGAAAGAGCAACATTACCAAAACTTAACAGGTCCTGTTGCTCTTATAAAGAATTTAGTTATTTGCTGAATCGATGTAATCAACTGCATCTCCGACTGTAATAATCTTTTCTGCGTCTTCATCGGAAATTTGGATTGAAAATACGTCTTCTAATTCCATAATTAACTCTACAACGTCAAGTGAGTCGGCTCCCAAATCTTCTTGGAATGTAAGGTCACGAGAGATTTTCTCCGCGTCCACACCAAATCGTTCAATAATCATTGAAGAAATTCTTTCTAGTGTTGTATTCTCTGACAAAATAGCACCTCCTACCCAATACGTTTCATTGATTAACAAAAAAACATCTGTTTGAATTTCACATAAGCTATTTTACCGTTATGCTAATATTTTGTCCAATACTATTTCAAATTGCTCTCTTTCGGGTGCGTTTCGAAATGTGTAACTAAATCAGGAATAACGTGCGATGAGATGATTTTTCTGATTTGCTTAATCGTATAGTAGACTGCAACCTTATCTGCTGAACCGTGTGTCTTCACGACCGGGGCGCGTAATCCAAATAAAACTGCACCACCATGTTTCGAATAGTCCATCGTGTCTTTCACACTACCCAATGCATCCTTAATTAGTAAGCCGCCCAACTTCGATTTCACGCCCCCTGACATAATGCTGCTCTTCATGAGCTTCATCAAGCCAAATGCCGTTCCTTCGATTGTCTTAAGCACGGCATTTCCGGTAAAGCCATCTGTTACGATAACATCAGCGTCCCCGGATAATAACTCACGCGCTTCGATATTTCCGATAAAGTGCAAGGATTCTTCTGCTTCTAGTAGTTCGTAAGTCTTTTTAGATAGGTCGCTTCCCTTACTTGCTTCCGCACCATTATTCAACAAAGCAACTTTTGGTTTCTCTTTTCCTAATACAAATTGTGCGTAATAAGAACCCAAGATACCAAATTGCAAGAGATTTTCCGGTTTAGAGTCCGAGTTGGCACCGACATCCATAAAAACGAATTGATCATCCTTACCAATAACAGGTAAGATTGGCATTAAGCCTGGTCGATCAATTCCTTTAATACGTCCGATAATTAATAAGCCTGCAGCTAGCAATGCGCCTGTATTCCCAGCTGAGAAAAGTGCGTCTGCTTCTCCTTCTTTAACGGCACGCGCAGCTAAGACCATTGAGGCATCCCTTTTCGAACGGATAGCACGGACAGGTTCGTCGTCACTGTTAATTTTTTCGTTTGTATGAACAATTTTAATTTTATCGGTATTATATGACTCTCCCAAAATAGGTTTAATCTGTTCACCATCGCCATACAGAATAAATTCTACATCTGAATACTCTTTGGCAGCGAGAAGAATACCTTCTACGATTGCTTGTGGTGCGTGATCTCCGCCCATGGCATCGACTGCTATTTTCATTATCCTACCTTCTTTCTTTTATCACTAAAATCTATTTTAGAGAAGCGACACGTGAATGTCATCTTTTTCCGTTATTTTATTGAAATTTTTTTGCAAGATTTCCTTCTGAATCTAAGTAGTTCCTTAAAGAAGTAAAGTCTGAATCCTCGAAAAAGGTCTGATCGCTCAGCATGAGGATAACGTCACGGTTAGCCGTTTCTAACACTTCCGCATGTTTGATGACATCTGCATATTTAAACTCCGGCATACCCGCTTGTTTGACACCGAAGACATCACCTGAACCTCTTAATTCCAAATCTTTCTGACTCAAATAGAAGCCATCTGTCGACTCTGTCATAATCTGCATCCGTTCTTTACCGATTTCCGTTTTAGGATTCGCCAATAATAGACAATACGATTCTGCACTCCCACGTCCAACCCGTCCGCGCAACTGATGCAGTTGTGCCAATCCGAATCTTTCAGCATCTTGTATAACCATTACGGTAGCATTCGGGACGTTTAATCCAACCTCAATAACGGTTGTCGAGACGAGTACCTGATAGCGGTTATCTTTGAAGGCATGCATAATAGCATCCTTCTCTTCAGCTTTCTGTCTCCCATGAAGAAGACCGATTTCCCACTCACCTTTATAAAAGTCGACCACCTTCTGATGCATTTCTTCAGCATTTTTTAGGTCAATCAGTTCTGATTTCTCTATTAAAGGTGTAATGATATAAGCTTGACGCCCTTTTCTCAGTTCTTTCTCGATAAAGGTTAAGGCTTGCAGCAATTGATCGGACTTACTCCAAACTGTTCGTATCGGAATACGGCCGTCCGGCATTTGCGCCAAAATAGAAACGTCCATCTCACCCATCAACGTAATGGCCAAGGTTCGTGGAATAGGCGTCGCTGTCATGTATAAGACATTCGGGTTTGTCCCTTTTTCATTCAATTTTTGGCGTTGGTTGACACCAAAACGGTGCTGCTCATCCGTAATGACCAGTCCTAAATGATTAAAAACCACGTCATCTTGAATTAAAGCATGCGTTCCAATCACTAAATCCAAAGAGCCCTCCGCCAACTGTTCGAGAATTTCTCTTCGTGCCTTCGTCTTCGTACTTCCGGTCAACAAAGCCACTGAATAATCGGTATCTGCGAAGAACGCTTCAATGGTTTGAAAATGTTGCTCTGCAAGTATTTCGGTTGGAACCATAAAGGCACCTTGATAGCCGCCTAAAATGGTTGCTACAAGCGCGATGACAGCAACAACTGTCTTCCCACTCCCAACATCCCCTTGAAGCAGCCTGTTCATCTCAAATGGCGCGCGTAAGTCCCGACAAATTTCATTGACGACTTTCTTTTGACCATCTGTCAATTCAAAAGGCAAAACCTGAATGAACTGTTTCAGTTTTTCAACATCGTAAATAATCGGTTGGCCTTGATGACTCGCCTTCCGCTTAAAACGAATGAGTTGTAGCTTTAATTGATAAATTAAGAATTCCTGGTATACAATTTGGCGGGTAGCCTGCTGAAATTCTTCTTGCGTCTGTGGGAAGTGCATCGCTTTAATGGCGTCCTTGTGAGACATCAATCGGTATTGTTGACGCAACGATTCTGGGACCACTTCCGGAATCATTGCATAATAGTCCTCAAGCGCACTTTGAATCAGCGTTAATAACGTTTTTTGTTTGATGCTCTTATTAACATGATAAACTGATTCAAAGTCTTGACTATCCTGGTCTCCATTTGATCCCAATATCTTGAATCCACCTAAACTTTGACGCATCCCATCCCATTTACCAAAGATGGCAATTTCTTCTTCAAGGTAAATTTTATCTTTTAAATAGGGTTGGTTGAAAAATGTCACGCCGATAACCGCACTGTCAAGTGCTAACTTAAATGAGAGGCGACTCTTTCGGTATCCATAATGTTGTACAACCGGTTGTGTGACCACCCTGCCTTTTAACGTTACTTTTTCTTGATCTTCGATTTCATCGAGTGATCGAACTTGAATATCTTCGTAGCGGAAAGGAAAATGTGTTATTAGATCATAGATAGAATAGATACCTAAAGAGTGGAGTGCTTCCAAGCGCTTAGCTCCTACGCCACTTAATACCTCTACCGAGTCTTGGATTGACCTCATACGAAAGTAAACCTCCCTTCACTTCAAACTAATCGAAGAGGGGCTGGAGCATATGCCCCAGCCCCTCTTCGTAATAAAATTATTCTACAGACATTAAATAACTGTAAACAGGTTGATTACCTTCTTGAATTTCAACTTCGATGTCTGAATATTCTTCAGAAATCGTTGCAGAAATTTCTTCACATTCTGCCAAGTCTGTTCCTTCACCGTAAATCAATGTAATAATTTCACTATCTTCATCAATCATTTTACGTAAAGTTGCAAGTACTGCTTCTTTACGTCCTGGTTGAGAAAGAACGATTTTACCATCGACAATTCCCATAAAGTCATCTGTTTTGATTTCAACACCATCAATTTCAGTATCACGAATCGCGTTCGTAATTTGACCGCTCTTCACATACGCAAGTTCAGCTGTCATACTCTCTTTGTTTGATGCCAAATCAACTTGATCATTAAATGCCAACATTGCTGTCAACCCTTGAGAAATCGTGCGTGTCGGTACAACAACAACATCTCTATCAGAAACTTCTGCTGCTTGATCAGCTGCCATAAAGATATTTTTGTTGTTCGGCAGGATGATTGTTTTCTCAGCATTCGCTTCTTCGATGGCTTTCAAGATATCTTCTGTACTCGGGTTCATTGTTTGGCCACCTTTAATAAGAGTGGAAACGCCCAAGCTGTTGAATAACTTGTAAATACCTTCTCCGGCTGCAACTGCGATAACTGCATAAGGTTTCATAGGCTCTGTTTCTTTAGTAGCTTTACCTTTTAAGAGAACCTCGTCATGTTGCAGACGCATGTTGTCAACTTTAATTTTAACGAGCGAACCGAATTTTTGACCATAGTTCATAACTTCGCCTGGATATTCCGTATGGACATGGACTTTAACGATTTCGTCATCCGCCACTACCAACAAAGAATCGCCAACCGTATTCAAGTGATTACGGAATGTATCATAATCAAATTCTTCAGTAACTGTTTCACCAGCACCTAGTTGAACCATAATCTCTGTACAGTATCCAAATTCGATGTCTTCAGTTGAAACCGCATGGCCGATATGTTCGAAGTTTTCGTGATGTGCGATTTCAGTAACGTCCGCTTGTGCCATTTTTGTCTTAACAGACACTTTTTTACCTGTTAATGATTCTAAGAATCCTTGGTAAATGAACAACAACCCTTGGCCACCACTATCTACTACGCCAACTTCTTTTAATACTGCCAAAAGATTTGGAGTATTAGCAAGACTGACTTTCGCTGATTCGACTACGTGTTCCATGATTTCAATAATGTCATCCGTTTGTTTTGCTTTTTCAATTGCAGCATGTGCTGATTCTCTTGCAACAGTCAAGATAGTCCCTTCAACAGGCTTCATAACTGCTTTATATGCTGTTTCAACACCTTGTGAAAAAGCGTGCGCAAATTCACTGGCATTTACTGTTTCTTTCCCTTCCATTGCTTTAGAAAAACCACGGAAAAGTTGGGATAGAATAACTCCAGAGTTACCTCTTGCTCCCATTAAAAGGCCTTTAGCTAAATCTTTACTCATTTCGTCGACGCGATCGGATTCTGACAATGATACGCGGTCTGCTCCTGAAGTAAAGGACAAATTCATGTTTGTTCCTGTATCACCATCTGGAACCGGGAAAACGTTTAATGAGTTTACGTATTCTGCATTCTCATGTAGACGTTCTTGTGCGACTTCCACCATTGCTTTAAAATCACTTGCAGTCAGTTCTAATTTATTCACCTTGCTTGTCCTCCTTCACCATCTAAATGGTGATCTCTCCATTAATCATTTAAAACGCGTACCCCTTGTACGAACACGTTCACTTTTTCTGCTGAAAATCCTAGCATTGTTTCCAAATTATACTTGACTTGGATTTGTACATTTCGACAGATTTCCGAAATTTTTGTTCCGTAAAGCACGATAATATATACATCAACTGCCACGATGTTATCTTCTTGACGAACAATTACACCTTTGGAATAACTTTCTTTTTTCAAGATGTCGTTGATATTATCTCGAATCTGATTTTTGCTGGCCATTCCGACGACCCCATAGTTGTCAGTCGCAGCCCCACCAACCACTGTTGCGATCACTTCGTTTTCTAAACTAATTTCGCCTAATTTCGTTTGGATTTTAACTGCCATTTTATATAGCCTCCTTGGGTTTGAATGGAAACAAACGCTAATCATTATCCATAATAGCATATTTTTCCATAAAAAATAACTTCTATTAAAGATATTATAACAAAGTTTCATGCTAAATCAGAATTTATAGTATAGTTATGAGAATATATTTATTTGAACAATAAATAGTATGGGGGTTGTTTGAAAGAGTGTCAAGTAAATTTACTTTAATGTCTTGCAATTCAAATTGAATTATGATAAATTATTCAAGTGTATGAAATGAGGTAACTAATTCTGAATTTAGTTTTTTTGAAACAATCAAGGGAGGTAATAATATGTCTAAAGAGTGCTACATTACTGGACGTAAAAGCCGTTCAGGTAACACACGTTCTCACGCTATGAACTATTCAAAACGTACTTTCAAACCAAACTTGCAAAAAGTTCGCATTATGGTTGACGGAACGCCTAAGAAAGTTTGGGTTTCAGCTCGCGCATTGAAATCTGGCTTAGTAGAACGCGTATAATAGAGGAGAAGCCGGTCTAGGCTTCTTTTTTTGTCTTCTTTTTAAGTAATTCATTTCATAAGATACGTATTATAGGTAAAGATACGTTTTAAAATCCTAAAAAAGAGTCATGAACAACTAGAAATAGCTGTTCATGACTCTTTTTTCTATTCCTCCATCTTGCTCTTAATTATTTCCAACTGTTTTTCTTTATTATCTTTGATAATTTCAAGTACTTTCAATCGCAATAATTCAAACGATACGTTTATATTTTCCGACCACAAATAATAAATAGGTTGTGGGATATAAAAGTCCAAAGTTATTGATGATATAAGAATATCAAAATTGTATTCTGATAATCTCTCTTCAGTGATTTTCGTTTCTTTGTAGAGACTCGTAGTGACTGACGAACTAAATTGCGAATTCAAAACTTCAGTAATATTTATAGCATGACCTGGACTAATATGGTTGTAAACTAAAACCCTGCAAACAAAGAAATTTTTGTATAAACTTTCAAATAGCTTATTCCATTTACTTAATAACGTGAAAATGAGATTTGAAATGAGGTATTGGTTCACAAATAAATTTCTTGATTTACACAATTTAATAATTTCCGAATAATTTTTCACTTATTTCTTTATGCGTAAGGGTTTCATCAAAGAAGATAAGTTCTAATAAATCAAAACCAACTGATTGGTCATACAATCGTCTTTTAAAATAATCCAGACCAATATTTGAGGGTAGCTGCAGAGTTAAACCATCAAGTGATGATACTATTTTCCCATTCACTTTTGATAAAATTGCAGTCGAATCATTTAAGTCATACTTAATAATTCGCGTTGAAGATTTAGTAATTTCAGCTAACGATGCAATCGTAATCGGTTATTGCGCTTGAAACAACGTTTCGATAATTGTGTATACGCGCATGTCTTTATCAGAAATTAAATTATTCATCACAGTGATTACTCTCCCATCTTATAAATAAAAAATTATATCATAATAACAGAGTTAATAATTTGGTTTCCCTGTTTTAAATAGATACTCACTTACAATACTTAACCGCTATTTCACCTAAAAAACCACTCCAGTCACTATAATGCAACAAGAGTGGTTTTTCTTATTCTATTTAATTGCCTTTAACCTGTTCAGTCCCTACTCTGCACAACGGCCATTAGACCACGTGTAAAAGTGAACGTCATTTCTTCGTTTAGAAATTCATTGCTGACTAAAGCTACTGGTGAGTCGTAAGTTTCTTCTCTCAAAGGATATTTCACATCCATTAAGGTGAGCTTCTCTAAAGGTGTCATGCCGATGAATGAGAGATATTTTTTGTCCGTTTCTTTTTTGACGATATGCCTACCTGGTTTATAAAAGCGAACGGTATTTTTTTCAGCTTTCATAACAATCTTTTCGATGATACTTTGATAAGCAGGATGAAAGGCAAGCCATAAATTATTCAGCATATGATCAACTCTTCCACCGAACAGTCCATGCATCTCTATCTCTTGCACGTCCAAATGCTCTTTTACGTATTCCAGAGCAGCTTCGGTATCAGTTAGATCTTTTTCTGTTGGAAGTTTCACTACTGTCGAAACCTTTTCTTCTATGCGATTTAAATCACCGGAACTGACCGAATCAAAGTCGCCTATGGCTATATCAGGTGTCATTCCCATTTCCAATAAAGAAAGTGCACCGCCATCCACTCCGATTAGCAACGTTTCTCTGTCTTCGGCCGCGAGCATCTGCTTGAGTCCCTCTTTATTTCCACCTGCGACAATAACGGCTTTTTTAGGCATTTTCAGCATCTCTTAGTTTTTTCAACGCCGCTTGAAAATCGGGAGCACCGTATAAATAAGAGCCCGCTACAAACACATCAGCTCCAGCATCCAACACACGTTTGACTGTTTTGTCGGAAATACCGCCGTCTACTTCAATTTCATACGTATAGCCGTGTTTTTCACGTAATTCTTTAAGTAATGAAATCTTTGACAATGTACTTTCGATAAAGGTTTGACCACCGCTACCTGGATTTACTGTCATCACCAAAACTAAATCCACATCCCCAAGCACGGATTCAATCGTGGATACAGGTGTACCCGGGTTAATCACAACACCCGCAGCGATTTTTTCGTTTTTGATTAATTGAATGGCCCGGTGTATGTGATGCGTCGCTTCTACGTGCACAGAAATGATATCCGCGCCTGCCTTAGCAAAAGCAGAAATATGTTTCTCAGGATTTTGGACCATCAAATGGCAATCCAATGGAAGCTTTGTGTGGGGACGAATTGCGTGAACGATATTTGGTCCCAAAGTAATGGTATCGACAAACTGACCGTCCATTGCATCTACGTGGATATAATGGGCACCCGCTGCTTCAGCGCGTTTAACGTCTTTTTCTAAGTTGGCAAAATCTGCACTTAAGATAGATGGAGCAATTTTCATAAATAGATCAATTCCTTACTTTTTATTTTTATGGTATTTCGGTTTTCTGTTCTGAATTTCTTCTAAAAATTGTAAATAATGATCGTAACGATACTGTTTAATTTCTCCCGTTTCAACCATCTGTTTAATCCGACAATTAGGTTCATTCAGGTGTAAACAACCTGAGAAGCGACAATCATCACGGTTGCGTAAAAACTCCGGAAATAAATCAGGTAAGTCCGCTTCATCAATTTCTTCCAGCTCCACATTACTGAAGCCAGGCGTATCGGCAATTAAGGCATCCTTTACAGGAATAAGCTCCACATGTCGTGTTGTATGACGCCCTCTCCCCAATGCCATTGAAATTTCGCCGGTTTCTATATCCAGCTCCGGCAAGATATGGTTCAACAGAGAAGATTTTCCAACACCGGACTGCCCCATAAAGACGGCTGAAGATGAGCCGATAACTTCCAACAATGCATCTACTGAACGATATTCAGGGAAGTCTGAAAAGACAATCGTATATCCCAAAGCTTGGTAATCTTCTTGGAATGCCATTATTTTTTGGTGATCCGTTTCGTTTAATAAGTCTGTTTTTGTAATATAAATAACCGCATCAATATGTTGTCCTTCTAAGTACACGAGGAACCGGTCCAACAGATACGTTGAAAATTCAGGCTCGATAGCAGACATGACAATAACACCGACATCAATATTTGAAATCGGTGGACGGACCAATTCATTTTTGCGTTCATCCACAGCAAGTAGAACGCCTTCGTCCAGATTCCCGCTCTCGAATTCGACAATGTCACCGACTAAAGGCGTCATGTCTTTCACTCGAAAGTTTCCTCTTCCACGTGTTTGGTATGTTACTCCGTCTGAATAAACGTAATAAAAGCCACTAATTGCTTTTCTTATTTGTCCCTTAGGCATAATTCACTTCCTCTTCTAACAGTTATTTCTTCTTACTATTATACAACAATTCAAAGAACAGTGTGTCCCAAAAGGCTAATAGGCTACTAAATGATGCTTAGTCTAAAAAAAGAGGTCGAGAAATTACTCTCCAGCCTCTTTTCTACGTTTATTCTTTTAAATTCATTTCTTCCATAATGACTTCGCCATCACGTTCAACACGATACGCACCTGTTTCGCCTTCGCGAATGCGGAAGTTTAACGCGACTTGCGTATCCGCTGTGATATTGAATTCACGGAAAACTTCAGTCATTTGATGATCTAAATCGGACATGTAAATGACGATATGATTATTCTTTTCCACCTCAGCAGAACTGGACTCCGATTGGCTATTCCCACTGTTTCCGTTGTCGTTACGCGGTGGTGTTGTAGGTGCCTTATAGGGAATCGTAATAGCTTTTGAGAAGATAAAAATCTCTGGTTCCGCTGGTCCAAGTGAAATGACAACGGTGACGGAATCTCCGGCTGAAAAGTTACTATTCGGTTTCAATGATTGTGAAATAACGAGTCCTTCAGCTACATCAGCCGAATATTCACTCTCAATCGTTAAATCGAGACCAAATTCGTCTGTAAAACGTTCTACTTCTTCTCGTGAATAACCGGCCATATCTTCCATCGTGAATGTTTGTTTTCCAAGACTTACCTGCAGTACAAAAGTCGTTTCAGACGGAATGACTTCCGTTTCCGGTGCGATACTCTGACTCACAATAGTATTTAAATCACTGTCATCATAGACATCTTCACGCTCAACTTTAATACCCATACTTCTCAGTTCGGAACGTACATCAGCGTATTTTTCTCCTCTGTAATCCGGCAATTCCACCGGCTCTTCACCTTGACTGATAACGAGGTCGATTGTGGATTCTACCGCCTGCATCTCGCCTGCTTCCGGATTCGTACGAATCACCGCGCCCTCAGCTACATCTGGGTTATACTCAGTCTCCACATCCCCAATCACAAAATTCAGATCGGTTAACATGGTCCGAGCAGCTGCTTCTTGTTGATTCACAACATTCGGCACCTCCACTTCTTCTGGTGGACGATTAAACCATAAAATGGCCAGCAAGGCTCCAAAGGCTGCCAATAAAATGAAAAAGATGATTAGCAAGATACTGCGTTTTGATTTCTTCTTTTTATTTTGGCGTTCATTTTTCTTAGATTCTTCTGCTTCTTCCGGTTCCTCTACAATAGGAACCGCCTTTGTTTCGACAGGTGTCGCAGGCTGAATCGGGGTTAAAACCTTCGTCTCATGCAACATTGCTTCTGGGATAAAGACAGCTTCATTTAATCGACTTGGATTTAATGCTGTTAATAAATCTCGCTGCATTTCTTCACAGGTATTGTAACGGTCAGCCGGTTCTTTCGCTGTTGCTTTTAAAATGACGTTCTCCAACGCTTGCGGAACAGCTGCGTTCATTTGACGCACAGAAGGAATCTCTTCCTGGAAATGCTTCAAAGCAATCGATACAGCCGATTCTCCATCGAAAGGAACCTCGCCGCTTAATAACTCATATAAGACGATCCCAAGTGCATACACATCTGATTTCGTTGTTGTGACGCTTCCGCGTGCTTGTTCCGGTGAAATATAGTGAACAGAACCCAATAAAGAATTTGTTTGTGTAATGGAAGTATGGGAAAGAGCAACCGCAATACCGAAATCCGTTACTTTAATCGTATTCTCTTTATTAATCAATAAGTTCTGCGGTTTAATATCTCTATGGATAATACGGTTTTGATGTGCCAATGCCATCGCTGACAATACTTGGCTCATAATATGGATCGCATTTTCTGGCGTCGTAGGTCCGTTTTGTTGAATGTATTCTTTCAAATCCGTTCCTTCGATGTATTCCATCACGATGTACTGTAAGCCATCATCTTCATCAACATCATATACCGAAACAATATTCGGGTGAATCAATTGCGTCGTCGACAAAGCTTCACGTTGGAAACGTCGCAATGCTTCTTTGTTATTTTGGAAGTCAAAGCGCAAAATTTTCACTGCCACATCACGATCTAGAATTAAATCGCGTGCCAGATAAACATGAGCCATTCCACCTGTTCCTAACAGAGCAAGCACTTTATAGCGTCCGCCGATTTTTGTACCAATTTCTATCACGTTCTCTCCTCCTCTCCCGTTTCAAATGATGCAATGAGGACAGAAATATTATCTGGTCCTCCTGCTTGGTTGGCCAAATCAATAAATTCTGTTACTTTTTCATCGATTGATTTCCAATTTTTTAGAACTTTTTTCAAATCTTCGTCGCTCAAGACACTGCTTAAGCCGTCTGTACAAAGGAGTAATAAATCTCCAGAAAGAATTGGCATAGACGTTAAATCTACTTGGATTTTTTCTTTTACGCCAATAGCACGCGTAATATAATTTCTTTGTGGATGATTACGTGCTTCCTCATCAGTCAGTTCGCCTGACTTTACTAGTTCATGAACCAATGAATGGTCTTCTGTTAACTGTTTGAATTGAAAGTCACGGTACAAATAAGCGCGGCTATCCCCCACGTGGGCAATGACAAGCTGTCCTTTTAAATAGGTAGCTGCAATTAAAGTCGTCCCCATCCCGTCCAAATCGACAAAATCCAATGATTTCTGAAAGATAAGCTTATTAACTTTTTGAACGGCATCCAACAACCACACAGAGACGGACTCTGGCGAAGAAAAAGTCGTTTCTTTCCAAGCTTGTCCCATGTGGGAAACAGCCATCTCACTTGCTACATCACCTGCACGGTGTCCGCCCATGCCGTCGCACAGAATCATCAATGGTTGCTTACTACTATTTGTAAACCAATTTACATAGTCTTCGTTTGTTGTTCTATTCTGACCAACATCACTTTTAAAAGCAATATGCATCATTATTTGTCTCCTCTACTGCATCTTTTTCTCCATCGTGCAGATGAAGAAGCCGTCCGTACCAAAATCCTCAGGGTAAATTTGGAGTGTTCCCTCATCAATTTTCACTTGAGTGGGAATAGCAGCTTGATTAAAATCAACTGCTTGTTTCCTCATTTCTGGATGTTTCTCTAAATAGGCAGTAACTGTTTCTTGGTTTTCTTCAGCTGCTAATGTACAAGTACTGTAAACAAGACGTCCGTTTTCTTTTAGAAGTGGCGTGACAGCTTGTAAGATTGCCAGTTGTTCCTTATGTAAATCGAGAATCATTTGGTTCGTTACACCGTACTTAATTTCTGGTTTCCGACGCATTAACCCTAGACCTGAACAAGGCGCATCCACAAAAATGGTGTCGAAGCTGTTCGGTTCAAAAACGGTACCGACATCTTTTGCATCCAACAGATGTGTTTCAATCACATCAGACACATTCATGCGCTCCGCATTTTGTTGGATAAGACGAATTTTATGTTCATGTATATCCAAAGCATGAACAGTTCCTTGCTCCACGAAACTGGCCATGTGGACCGTTTTACCGCCAGGTGCTGCACAAGCATCCAGAATGGTGTCGTCTGATTCTACGTTTCCTAAGAGTGCAACAAGCTGACTTGATTCGTCTTGGATAGTGATTTTCCCTTGCTTGAATAAAGGCGAATCTGTAACCTTTCCGGATAGAATCCGGATACCGACAGGTGAAAGCGGACTTCGAACAACTTCTTTTCCTTCGTTTTGGAGTTCTTCTATAATCATTTCTAAGTCAGCTGGATTTTGAACTCTGACCGAAACATAAGGGGCTTCCAATAGAGAGAAAAAGAGTGCTTCGGCTTTCTCGTTACCTAATTCTTTTGTAAATTTCTTAACGAGCCATTCCGGAACACTTGCTCCGATACTGATTCGTTTAATAGGATCTGTCAGTTCTTGCCAATCCAAAAGACCTTTTCTTTGAAGGTTACGCAAAACGCCGTTTACCAGCTTCGCGATACCAACATGTCCTTTTTTCTTCGCGATTTCGACTGCATCGAATAGAACCGCATGATCTGGGATTTTATCCAAGTAGTGCATTTGGTACGCTGACAAACGTAATAAGTTTAGGACCCATTTCTGCATTTTTTCGGGTGTTTTAATAAATGGTGTCAAGCCATAGTCCAAAGTCATCCGACGTTGCGTTACACCATAGACGATAGTCGTTAAAAGTCCGGCGTCTTTGGCATCCAATTTTTCTTTTTCAATCGTTGCATTCAAGAGAATATTGGAATACGCTCCTTCTACTTCAATTGCTGTTAAAATTTCCATTGCCAAATAACGGACAGAATGGACGATTTTATTTGGTTTTCCTTTTGCCATCTTAATCAAATCCTATCTGTGCGAGTGTTTCCATATCATTTCCATTTAAGAAATCAGTAACGGTCATACGTTTTTTACCGGATGGTTGTAACTCGGTTACTTTAAGTGTTGTCCCTTGCCCACACGCCACGTAGATGCCCTCTTTGTCCCAATGTGTAATCGATCCGGGCTTGGATTGCGTTGTTTCTTCAGTTGGAACAGCTACCCACATCTTACAACGTTCGCCGTTCAATACTGCATGTGCAACCGGCCATGGACGCATACCACGGATTTTATTGGCAATTTGCGTTGCCGTTAGTTCCCACTCAATGCGTTCTTCTTCTCGACTAATATTCGGTGAAAAGGTTACTTTTGATTCGTCTTGCGGAACCGGATGTATGTCTCCAGTAAATAACCTCGGTAAAGTTTCCATTAATAAATCACGGCCCAATGTACTTAGTTTGTTAAACATTGTTTGTACATCATCTGAGGAGGTAATCGGAATACTTCTTTGCGAAAGGACATCTCCCGCATCCATTTTTCTTTCCATATACATAATCGATACGCCGGTTTCTTTATCACCGTTAATGATAGCATAATGAACTGGTGCTCCACCGCGGTATTTTGGTAACAACGATGCATGAACGTTAATCGCGCGATGCTTCGGCGCATTCAATAATTTAGTTGGTAAAAACTGACCATAAGCTGCTGTCACAATCACATCTGCTTCTAGTGCGATGAGTGCTGCCATTTCTTCTGAACCAGAAATTTTCTCCGGCTGGAAAATAGGTACAGTGTATTTCAACGCTAACTCTTTAACAGGCGGTGGTGTCAAAATGCGTTTTCTCCCTACCGGCCGGTCCGGTTGCGTTACAACCGCAATTACTTCATATTCACTATCAAATAGCGCTTGTAAAATAGGTACCGAAAATTCGGGCGTTCCCATAAATATAATTTTTTTCATCCGTGTTTCTCTCCTTAAAAGAAATTAACAGGCTCCGTATCAATCGAGATGTAAAGTCCTTTTGCATTATCTTTTTGTGATGCATCGAGTATTTCTTTCAATACTTCATGCAAGTTTTCTTTTTGTTTGTATTTGATCAATAGTTGGAAATAATAACGATTGTTCATACGTGCAATCGAGCTTCTGGATGGACCGAGAATAATTGTCTGGCCTTCCAGCTTATTTCGCAACTTAGCATTAATTTCATAGATTTTAGTCTGGGCTTTCTTCTCATCTAAGTCGCTGACCGTAATCTGAGTCGTGAAATAATACGGTGGATAGCCACTTTGATGACGCAATGCCATTTCTTGACGATAGAATCCGTCGTAGTTATGATTTTGTGCATAGCGAATTGCATAGTGATCAGGGTTGAAGGACTGCACAATGACTTCTCCAACTAAATCAGATCGGCCCGCTCGTCCACTCACTTGTGTCAACAATTGGAAGGTTTTTTCCGAAGAACGGAAATCTGGTAAGCTCAAGGATGTGTCGGCATTTATAACGCCTACCAAAGTAATATTCGGGAAATCGAGTCCTTTGGCAATCATCTGTGTTCCTAGCAAAATATCCGCATCACCGCGGCCAAATGCGGCCAGCAACCGTTCATGGTCACCTTTCTTACGGGTTGTATCGACATCCATCCGAATAATTCGGGCATCCGGGAAAAGTTCTTGGAGTTCACTTTCTACTTTTTGTGTGCCTGTTCCATAGTAGCGGAACTGGTTGCCCTGACATTTTGGACAACGGTTTGGAACCGGTTCTTCGTGTCCACAATAGTGGCATTTCATCCCTTTTGTATCCATATGAAACGTCATACTAATATCACAATTCGGGCATTCATGCACATAACCGCAATCACGACACATAATAAAAGAACTATAACCCCGTTTATTTAATAATAGAACGGTTTGTTCTTTTTTATCAATGCGGTCTCTGATTTTATCTTGCAAGATTTGCGAGAAATTTCCTCGGTTATTACTCTGAAATTCTTCACGCATGTCGATGATGCGCACATCCGGCATTGCCTGTTGGTTCGCTCTTTCCGTCAATTCAAGCAAGTGAAAGACATTCTTTTGAGCGCGGGCGCGCGATTCTAAAGAAGGCGTCGCACTTCCCAACACAACCGGACAATGATTGTATTTCGCCCGGTAAATCGCTACATTACGGGCATGGTATTTCGGATTCTCTTCTTGTTTATAAGTCGTTTCATGTTCCTCGTCGATAATAACAATCCCTAAATTCTCAACGGGAGAAAAAATAGAGGAGCGTGCACCAACTACTACCCGTGCTTCACCGCGCTTAATCTTCCGCCATTCATCATACTTCTCACCAGTAGACAGACGACTGTGCATAACGGCGACTTCTCCACCGAATCGTCCTTTAAATTGATGAACCATTTGCGGTGTCAAAGCAATTTCCGGAACCAGCATCAGCGCTGTTTTATTTTGTGCCAAAACCTCACCAATCAATTGCAAATACACTTCCGTCTTTCCACTTCCGGTTACACCTTTTAATAAGAAGACATCATGTTGATTGGAATCAATTTTTTCTTTTACGGCCTGATAGGCAATCTGTTGGCCTTCGTTAAGAACCTTTGCTTCTGTTTGTGCAAAGTGGCGGTTCTTCAGCGGATCACGGTAGACTTCTTTGTCTTCTGTAATCATCCAACCTTTTTCTACGGCTATTTGCAATGTGCGTGGCATAATATCGAATTGTTCACGAAATTGCTCTCTGGTCAGCCACGCTTCTGGTTCAATCGCCATTAAGACTTCAAGTAACGCACGTTGACTTTTCGCCTGCTTCGACAGTTGATTCATTTCCTCTTCAATTTCTGAAGGTGAAATATTTTTTTGATAGACAGTCTTTTTTTTGACGCGCGCTTTACTCTTAACAAGGTAGCGTATATCGACAATGTTCTGTTTTTTCCATTCTAAGAGTTGCGGCAAGGCCTCTATTTCTAATGCTCGATCCCAGCTAATCACGTCTTCGCCTTGAAATACAATCTGAACATCTTCTGCTTGATGGCCATCAAGCAGATAAAATTCTTTCTCGTATTTAGCTTTCATGACCGGCGGCAGCATTGTTTGATAGCAGTGGATACGGTATGCATAGACTTGATCAGCCATATCTTCACCCAGTTGCAAGAGTTCTTTTGTTAAAACGGGTTCTAAATCGAGCGGGCGAATAATTTCTTTCAATTCACCTTCGAAATCCGGTTCGTTGACGATTGCGACAATGAATCCTTGAATGTGTCGGGGACCAAATGGAACCTCAACACGCATTCCCACTTGTAAGCGATCAATTAATGTAGGAGGAATCGCATAATCGTACGGTTGATTCGTTTGCATAACCGGCACATCCACTACGACTTTGGCAATTTGCTTCATGTTTCATCCCCCTTTTGAATTGAGTTTCTATTTTTTATTTTACTCGATAATCAAGGCAAAGTCTTGCTCAATTTAGACAAAATTAAAAAACTGCTGAATTTGACGAGCAAATACAGCAGTTCTGATTAGTAAGACTATTTTTCCTCTGTCGCTGTCAGTTCGCCAGCAACGATTTCTTCCAATGCACGACCAACATTCTTGTAAGATTTGTATTCATCCAACAACGGCTCAGCATTTTGGTGCAATTCGTGTGCACGCTTTGAAGATAGGATGACCATTGTGTATTTCGAACTTACTTTGTCCAATAATTTATCAATTGATGGATATAGCATCATAATTGAATCACTCTCCTTGGTTTGGTAATTTTGACTCTAATAGGCGTGAAACTTTTAAGTGTTCACTTTGAATAATTGCTAACACTTTGCTAACAGCATTTTCGACTGTGTCATTTTCGACTGCGTAGTCATAGTACCGCATTAACTCGATTTCTTCAATCGCTTTCTCCATACGTTGGCGGATTACTGGCGATTCATCAGTGCCACGGTTCACGATACGTGCTTCTAATTCATCCATATTAGGTGGCGTTAAGAAGATATACGTGCCTTCCGGCATTCTTTCTTTAACTTGCATTGCACCTTGAACTTCAATTTCCAAGAAGATATCTTTCCCTGCATCAATTGTCTTTTGAACGTAATCAACAGGCGTTCCGTAATAGTTTCCAACATATTCTGTATATTCCAACAGTTGGTCATTCTTAATCATATCTTCAAATTCTTCACGTGTTTTGAAAAAGTAATCTACGCCATCAACTTCTCCTTCACGTCTTTGACGCGTGGTAGCAGAAATGGAGTAAATAAAATCACGTTCTCCTTTAGAAAAAATCGCTTGTCTCACTGTCCCTTTACCCACACCAGAAGGTCCAGATAAAACAATTAATAACCCCTTTTCGGTCATTAGTAACCCACCATCCATCTATATACTTTAATCCATCGGCATTACCGTTTCAGGTACCGCATTATTTCTTATCAGTGTAACACAAACTCTGGCTCATGAAAACAAACGTGATGATTTTTCATTTCATTATCATTTAAGTGACCTTTTCGGCGGGGAGAAAACACTAAATAAGTAGCAGCTCTCAAATAGAATCGACTTTTTCACATTCTACTTGAGAGTTATACTAAAAAGTCTCAAGTAGAAACAAATTTAGACGCATTTACTTGAGACTTTCTTGATTTGAAATCTTAACCGTCCTCAAAAACAGCCCCGCGCTCACTTCACGGATAATCCATGAAGGAATTCGGGGCTGGTTAAAAGCATTCTTTAGGTGGATTGGCCCATGTCTTTGACTTTCATCATACGGACAATGGCGGACCGTTCGTTTTCTTCTAGCTTCATTTGGATATAACGAATAGTTTCTTGCAATTGCGGAATCATTCGATATTCCAATGCGTTCACACGCCGTCTCGTTTTCTCGATTTCATCGGCCATCAATTGGCACGTTTTTTCGATTTCGCTCAACTCAAGTAATTTTGGAAGTACGTCTTCAATCCGTTCAATCGCGTCATCCATTTCACTGCTTGAGTTCAAGTAACCATATTGCACATCGGAAGAAACTTCTGCTTCTTTCACATTAAAGTTCATCTCTGGCACTATGACACTCATAACATTCTTTTCTTGGATACTTAACTCCACGTTTGTTTCAGTCCCTACAAACAACTCTTCAATAAATGATTCATTGATTAAGGATTTTGCGACTACGAACTCTTTCATGGATTCGATTAATTCTGCTTCTACTTCATCTCGTAAGTTGTTGTTCTTCTTAATAAGAATAATGAAGCGACGCATTAATTCGTCTTGTTTATCTTTCAAGAGTTTATGACCACGTGTCGAAAGTTCCAGACGTTCTTTCAAAGATGCCAACTCCATACGGGTTGGCTTGACATTCAATCGTGCCATAGGATCATTCTCCTTTCAGCATGAACTCTTCAATCATGTCATCCTTGATTCGTTTCAATTCAGATTTCGGTAGAATAGATAATAATTCCCAACCTAAATCCAATGATTCTTGAATCGTACGATTGTTGTAGAAACCTTGGTTAATATATTCTTGTTCGAAGCGATTTGTAAATTCTACATAAAGCTTATCTGTTTTAGAAAGCGCTGATTCACCCAAGATAATGGCTAATTCTTTCGCTTCTTTTCCTTTGGCATAAGCTGCAAACAATTGGTTCATCGTTGGCGCATGATCTTTACGTGTCTTACCTTCACCCGTTCCTTTATCTTTCAAGCGTGATAAGGATGGCAAAACGTTAATTGGTGGTTTAATACCCATTCCCTTTAATTCACGTGAAAGGATGATTTGTCCTTCTGTGATATAGCCAGTCAAGTCAGGGATTGGATGTGTAATATCATCTTCTGGCATGGATAAAATTGGAATCTGTGTAACGGATCCTTTTTTACCGACTAGACGACCTGCACGTTCATACAAGGTTGACAAGTTTGTATACAAGTAACCGGGATAACCACGACGACCTGGTACTTCACGACGCGCCGCCGAAATTTCACGTAACGCCTCACAGTAGTTTGTCATATCCGTCATAATAACCAACACATGCATGTCTTTTTCGAATGCCAAATATTCCGCTGTTGTCAAAGCCATTTTAGGCGTTGCGATTCGTTCGATGGCAGGGTCATCCGCTAAGTTAACAAACATAACAGAGCGATCAATTGCACCTGTCTTACGGAAGTCTTCCATAAAGTATTCTGCTTCTTCAAACGTAATACCCATCGCTGCGAAAACCACCGCGAATTTATCGTCATTGTTTAGAACCGTTGCTTGACGGGCGATCTGAGCTGCTAATTCTTTATGCGGCAAACCTGATCCAGAGAATACAGGTAGTTTTTGTCCACGAACCAATGTATTTAAGTGGTCAATTGCGGAAATACCAGTTTGGATAAATTCATCCGGATAATCACGGGCAACCGGATTGATTGCTTGTCCGTTAATATCCAATGATTTTTCCGGAATGATTTCCGGTCCATTATCAATTGCACGGCCCATACCATCAAAAATACGGCCTACCATATCTTCAGAAACATCTAAAGAAAGTGGTTTTCCTTGGAAACGAACCTTTGTCTCTTTAATATTAATACCAGCAGGACCTTCGAAAATTTGTACCATTGCTTTGTCCTCTGAAACTTCCAAAACTTGGCCGGTACGTGTTTCGCCGTTTTGCATTTGAATTTCTACCAATTCATCATACTTAATACCTTGAATACCTTCTACTGCCATTAGAGGACCGACGACTTCGGATACTGTTTTGTATTCTTTAAGCATTTTTCGTCATTCCTCCTTCAGCTAAGATTGTACGCATTGCTTCTGCTAAATCTGTTTTAATTGCTTTAATATCTTCAATGTTTTCTTCTGAAATGTACTTACTACGTGCAATCCGATCACGGATTTCAGCTGTTCCTTCGAAAATTTCTTGGAAATAAGCACCTAATGACATTGCAGCTTTTGCTTCTGCTTCCAGACTTAGAATTAAGTCCAACATCACGTATTGTTTTTCTTGAGATGTGTACGTATCAACATCATCAAAAGCATTTTGTTGCAAGTAGTCTTCACGCAATGATTCCGCCACAGCCATCGTCAAACGGTCGCTTTCAGACAGAGAATCCAAACCAACCAGACGAACAATTTCTTCCAGCTCAGATTCTTTCATCAGGAGGTTCATTGCATGTTGCACTTTTTCTGACCAGTCAGAATGTGTGTGTGCATCCATGTATTCACCAATTTCAGTATTGTAAAGCGAATAAGATGTCAACCAATCAACTGATGGGAAGTGACGGCGTTGCGCCAATGTTGCATCCAATGCCCAGAAGATTTTAACAACACGTAATGTATTTTGAGTAACCGGTTCGGAAGTATCCCCACCAGGTGGTGATACGGCTCCGATTGCTGAAATACTACCTTCACGGCCTTCGCTACCAAGTGTAATCACACGTCCGGCACGCTCATAGTACTCCGCAATTCGGCTACCTAAGTAAGCTGGATAACCTTCATCCCCTGGCATTTCTTCCAGACGCCCTGACATTTCACGCAAAGCTTCCGCCCAACGTGATGTTGAATCAGCCATGATTGCCACGTTATAACCCATGTCACGGAAATACTCTGCAATGGTAATTCCCGTATAGATAGAAGCTTCACGCGCCGCTACCGGCATATTTGATGTATTAGCAATCAAAATTGTCCGTTCCATTAATGATTCACCCGTATTTGGGTCAACCAGTTCCGGGAACTCATTCAATACATCTGTCATTTCATTTCCGCGTTCACCACAACCGACGTAAACTACTAAATCCACGTCTGCGTATTTGGCGATTTGGTGCTGAACAACCGTTTTACCTGCTCCAAATGGTCCTGGAACAGCCGCACTACCACCTTTAGTAATCGGGAAGAACGTATCGATAACACGTTGGCCTGTAGTCAATGGTGTATGTGGATTTAATTTCTTTTGAACGGGGCGACCGCGACGTACCGGCCATTTTTGAACCATTGTAAAATCTTTCGCACCCTTTTCTGTTTCAACTGTGTAAACAGTATCAGTTAACGTATACGTACCACTCGCAATCGCAGTGATTGTTCCTGTGACGCCGTAAGGAACCATGATACGGTGTTCGATTACTTTTGTTTCAGTAACCGTTCCAACGATATCTCCGGGAACCACTTTGTCCCCTACCTTCATCGTTGCTTTAAATTCCCATTGTTTAGTATGGTCCAATGCATCCACATGGACACCACGTACAAGGTAATCACTGTTTGTTTTTTCCATAAACGTGTTTAACGGACGTTGAATCCCGTCGAACATCTGAGATACAATCCCAGGTCCTAACTCTACTGATAAAGCTTCCCCTGTCGTTACGACCGGCTCACCGGGCCCAATACCTGAAGTTTCTTCATAGACTTGAATGGAGGCAACATCTTTACGCATTTCAATGATTTCTCCAACAAGACCTAAGTCTCCTACTTGGCAGATATCTTGAATATTTGCATTTTCCATGCCTTCTGCCATTACTAAAGGACCGGAAACTTTGATAATTCTTCCATTTTTCAAACAAGTTCCCTCCTACTCTTATAAAATATTTTGACCAACCGCTTTTTCTACATTATCTTGAATTCTTTTTTTACCGATTCCCAAAGAACCACTATGATTAGGAATTAAGATTATTGCCGGCGTTAATAGCGCATCGTAACGACGAATTGTGTCAGACATGTCTTTTGCCAACTCTTCCGTCAAATAAATGATGCCGTAATTTTCTTTTGCTAACCGATCGATTGTTTCGCGTGCTTCCGCTGGTTCAGATGTTGCAAATACAGAAAAACCTAATATTTTAAACGGAAGGATGGAATCTTTATCGCCGACAACACCAATATTATGAGCCATAAACTTGTCTCACCCTTTCCCGTAAAATGTCTTCGTTAATTGCGTTATCTTTACCAACCAGTAATAAACGCAAATTCGTTACTTCTGTTTCTTTCGCATACACGTACCCAAGCAAAGGCATCGGACCAAACGCTTCATAAAGGCCACTTGAAACAACATCGTGAATCAAATCAGCTTGCAGCTTGTCCAATTTTAGCGTCTGAACTGTATTCGCGTCAGAACTAATTACTTTTTCCAACTCGGAGCTATATGATTGGCCACCATAGAGTTTTCTGATTACGGCTACCGGACCATTGATTGACTCGTCAATTAATTCCTGTTTACTGATTGAACCTGCTGAAGATAATAATGCGTATAAATGACTGCGCGGCTTATCTTGTTTCCGGCTCCGAACAACCGTCGTTAAGTTGTACATATCAATAATTAAATCGGTGATCCTCGTAATGGTCTCATTATTTAAGCCATCGCTGATTGCGCGTAAATGGCGAAGATAATAAGTGTCCATGTAGACAGTCACCGCTTCGATACGGCCGCTTTCTTCGTAATCTTCCACAACAGACTTCACTGCCTCAGCCATTATCGGATGCGCAGCATTACTTTCCTTGGTTTCGACCAAGTTCCGTAATGATTCGATTGATAATCTTCCGATTGGAATCAGAAGCTCGCTGTGATTTTGCTCTAAGAAACATTCTTTCAACAAAACTTTCAAATTGTGGTAGCTGTAACGAAGTGTAAATAAATCAAGTAATTCAGGCTGTGGTGCAACTTCATATAATTCGCTATACACACGAGCAAGATGCGTTATCAGGAAGCCATTGAAATCCTTATTATGCAGCACTTCTTCCGTGTCGAATTCGTAATCGCTTGTTTTTAGAAAATCGAGAGCGGCTTTTAAAGAGTCTGCTTTAATCAGACGTTCAAAATCCTCTTGTTTAAGCAAACGCAACTCGTACGTGCGAATCAACGTGTTGATTCCTTTGTAATCCGTATCTCTCATCGTTGCTTCACCCCTTATTCATCTTTTTGAAATGCAAGAGAGGCAAGTTTGGGAGTGAAATCCTTCTTAATTTCTGCCACCATTTGATCAAAGAAATAGTTATAATCAATGCCGTCTCGTTCCACAATGAATCCTGCTTTTGCCGGTACTGTTTCTTGAGAGAAAACAGCATCCGGATATTTCGCCGTGAATGCTTCAGTGAAATGATGGGCCGATTTTTCTCCGGCAATCACTGTCACTGCTTTTCCTTCAAATTGTTTTAGTACATTTCCAGCAAAAAGCTGGAATTCAGTTGTAGTCCATTCAGTCATTTTTACAATTGCGCCATTATAAATTTCCTTCATAATGGTCTGTTTTTCTCCTAACAATGCGTTTCGCTTTTTATTCTGTAACGATTGTGTTTGGCGCTCAAAATCAGTCTGAGATCTTTCTTGAATCGCTCTTTTTTGATTTTTTTGATAGTCAACAAATTGAAGGCGACTTGCTTCCAATTTATCATTTAGCTCTTTTTCTTTTGCAGCTAATTTTTTTTGCCCTGCTTCTTTTGTTCGAACCACTATTTGATTCGCTAAAGTTTCTAATTCCTTCATTACAAACCGACCATCCTTTCGTTCGTTTTTATCCGTTAAGAACTAGAAGGAAGGAGATAACAAATCCTAAAATCGCATATGTTTCTACCATCGCTGCATAAATAATACCTTTTGTATTATGTTCTTCGCGTTTAGCCAAGATTTGTAACCCTGCTGTTGCTACACGGCCTTGTGCGATACCAGAAGTTAAGCCAGTAAAAGCAATTGGTAAAGCTGCCATCATCATGTATAATCCGTCTTGAAATGCCATGTCTGGTGACATATTTAGATAAATTAAGAAACCGATAACGAAGCCATATAACCCTTGTGTACCAGGCAAGAGTTGTAAAATCAATGATTTACCAAATTTTTCCGGTTGCTCTTTAATCAGAGCTGTTGCAGCCTCACCTGTCATACCAACACCTTTTGCTGATCCAGCACCTGCGAAAATTACTGCAAAAGCAATCCCCATTGCTGAAAAAATATAACCACCATTGTTTTCCATAAAAAATTGTAACCATGTCATGTTTTCCATAAATCTATTCCTCCATTATTATCCGTTATAGTTATTTTTTAAATCAATATATTCCTCTGAAGTTGTCAATGGCTCCAGTGGTTTTCCGCCACCCTCATAAAATTTACCAAAGAACTCGACAAAGATTAATCTCGCCCCATGAACATATGCGCTTAATAATGAAAGTCCGATATTAACAGTATGCAACAAAACAAAAAGTAAAATACCAATTGTTACGCGTGCTAATGGCGGTAAGAATTCAATAATCATATTGAACGCTAATGCGATGCTCGCTCCTGAAACCCCTAAAGCCATCAAACGAGTATAACTTACGATATCTCCTACATAACCAGTAATACCGTATAAGTTATAGAGTCCAATACCAAATCCGGCCGCCTTATTATTTGCTGCCAATGACGAAGCAATCAAGATTGCAGCTACTCCCCCAATAGCGACACCTTTACCAAGTGTTGCCAAGAATGCATTAGGAAAAACCATGCTAGCAAGAATTAAAATGATTAAGCCAACAAAAATGACAATCCATCCCACACCATCAGATATAGCTCCTAGTACATCTTTATCTCGGAACAATAAATATGCTTTTAAGCCTAATCCCAGAAGTATCTGAATAACACCAAAAATAACTGATAGAAGTAATATAGTGTTAACGTCATCCATAGTAGATAATAACACAACTGGTAATTCAAACCCAAAGAACGATCCATAAATCAAGCCCCATATCATCGTTGGATAGGATAACAAATGAAAGAACATTAAATTCTTCTTCAGACTTTTATCGAGTCGGAAAAACTTTATTGCGATTGCAGTTGCAGCAAAAAGAATTAATCCATATCCTAAGTCTGCTAACATCATCCCAAAAAACACAAGATAGAATGGTGCTAAAAATGGTGTAGGGTCAATTTCATTGTATTTTGGTAAACTATACATAGCCGTAATATTTTCAAACGGACTTATAAACCTATTATTATTCAAAACGGTTGGTACTTTTGCAACCTCATCATCTTGCACATCATCCACGACAAGAGCAAAGTTATCCGAAGTAATGCGCTCTTCTAGAACTTCCCTAATATCATCTACTTTACTTTTTTCCAACCAACCTTCGAGAACAAAAAGATGACGTTCATCGACCAGCATTTTTTTTGCACGAATCCGTTGGAACTTGGCATAAGCTGTTTCTATTAACAGCTTAAGTACCCATTCTTCATTTTGCATTCCTTTAAGCTGATTTTTTAAAACACTTACTTCTTCTAAAATCTGGTTTCGTTCTCTGCTTATCCTCTTCAACTCAATTTCAGGTATATCTTCAAACTCGTAGTTCAACATAGTGAAGTGATTTTCATTCAAAAAATTAACAACTTCATTTTCATCACGCCTATCAAAGGCAACATTTATACCGTACTCTTCTTTTGACTGAAAAACCTCTTCAATAAAAATTAGGGGGTTTTCCTTCATTTCACGAATAAAGGTATCCGCTGTCGTTTGTGGGACTGTACCAGTAAGTATTCGAATAAAAGCTTGGTCAGATGTTCTATTAGGTAGGTGCGTCAATTTTTGCCATTTTGCTAGAAATATCTCGTCCTCACTTAAACTATCAAGTACGCGATCATAATTTTTTAAGTCTTCACGAGCTTTACTAATTGTTCCCGTAATTAAATCTCGATCAACTTTCGCCAACTGTTCGTGCATCTCTTGAATAGTCAACGTCTCTTTAGGGGTACGTAATTTATCCAAGATTTTTTGTTGCGGAAGGTACCCACGTAGGAATAACAAGAGCTCCTGATATTCATTGTAATAACCTTCCCACTCTTTACTCAAAGAATCGAGATTTTCTCTATTAGCAGCTCTCATGGCCGGTACATCTGCATACTCAGCTGAAATATCAATCAGTTCTAAACTTTGGAGACTTTGAATCCCCTCTAAGATAGAATTTTTCTGATTTTGGAATGAAATGAGTTTCAGCTTATTCATTTTAGCTATTGCCATACTGTTTTTTCACCTCTTCAACTACAATATCGACAAGTTCCGTGTATTTTTGTTCATATAAGTGCAATAAGAAGTTTTTCTCTGCTTCCTCTTCAACTCGCAATGATTCATTCAGTTGCTCGAGTTTTTGTTGTTTCTCAGCTTCTTGCTCATTCTTATATCCTTCAATAGCTTCTTCGATGTCATTTTTCATCTCTGTGATTTTGGAATCGGTATTTTCTTCCATTTCAACTATTTTTCGGTCATACATCTCTTCTAACTCACGAGCTTCTTGTTCGATTTTCTTAACTTCCTGGATCATATTCATCTATACCACCTCCATTACAACTTTATCGATTCACATAACGCTCTCATTATAGCCTTATTAAGAAAAGGTATCAAATCGATTGTCTTGGTATTTTCACTGTATTTAAGCCCTAGTAATAGGAAGAAAAATACTTTAAATAATCAGAAATCTTTTTCGCTTGCTTTTTCGAACAGATGTTCTATAATGAATATACACAAACAAACGTTCGGAGGAAACGCTATGGAAAACTACTACACTGAGTATTCTCACCCTACACCGTTAAATACTGGTAACCATTCGTATAATCGTAAAAACAATGCTACATCTGTCAATCCAGTTTTAACTGAGGTTGTAATGCCCTTGTATCAAGTAATCCGCTTTGCCAATCAGGCAGCTGAAAGAAAACAAGCGGTAGTCATAACAGTTGAATATAAACTGGATGATCATACCTATACGCGCTCCACCATGCAAGGTAAGTTCCGTTCAAGCGTAAATAAAAACAAACAAATTACCTTCGAATCTATTAATCGGAAATTTCTTCATTTTTTTAATGTCGAACAAATTCTTTCCATCCAAAATGTAGCATAAAAGACTAATAACTGTAGAAAAAGGCATTTAAATCCGAACTACTGGAGCTAAATGCCTTTTTACATTTTTTCTACAATATCGGCGATAAGAGCCGTGAAAACTGTTGCTTAAATTTACGCCACTTCGATTGTTTCTCGAAATATTCCAAATCTAACTTCCGACTTTTTTTAATGTCTCGTTTAAAATTCATCACTAATTCTTCTGCAATGGTTTCATCATAAATGAATGAATTTATTTCAAAGTTCAAACGGAAGCTGCGCACATCCATATTCGCAGAACCAACTGTTGAAATCTCATCATCGACTACCATCACTTTCGAATGGAAGAAGCCATCTTCATAAATATAGACATTGGCACCCGCTTCTAGGATATCCTTGGCAAAATACTCGGTCGCCCGATAGACAAAAGGATGATCCGGTTTGCAAGGAATCATGATGTTGACCTCCACGCCCGACATAGCCGCCACTTCAATAATTTCATGTACACTCATATCTGGAATAAAGTATGGCGTTTGAATATAAATTGATTTTTTTGCCTGACTAATCATTTTTATGAAGCCCATCTTGATGGCTTGGATGTCATTTTCAGGTCCACTGGCAGCGATTTGCATGGTTGTATCACCCATTTTAGGCGAAATGGGGAAATAACGGTCTTCGTACTTCACCCGTTCCGATTCCGATACTACAGCATTCCAGTCCATGAAGAAACGACTTTGAAGCGTCAATACGGCGTTTCCTTGGATGCGAAGATGTGTATCCCGCCAGTTCCCTAATGGGCCTAAGCCTAAATACTCATCGCCAATATTAAAGCCACCCATATAGGCAATTTTCCCATCCACTACTAAAATCTTACGGTGATTTCGGTAATTCATACGCAAGTTAACAAAGGGAATTCGCGAACCAAAAAACACTTTTGCTTGGCCGCCCAAACTCTCCAATCGATCAAAAAACTTTCGATCATTTCCACGGCACCCCAAGGCATCGTATACCACTAAAACTTCTACTCCTGCAGCTGCACGTTCTTCCAAAGCCTCCATAATACGGTGCCCCAGTGCATCTGAGCGGAACGTATAATAAAGAATATGAATATGTTCCTGTGCATTGCGGATATCATCAATAAAACGGTTAAATTTCTCTTCTCCGTCAGTAATGACCTCCACTTTATTTCCCCGTGTTAAAATGGATTCGTTACTCTCTAACAAGAGGATTGCAGTGGTAACGCGATATTCTTCTTCAGGATCCGCACCGTCAAACTCTTCTTCTTCCAACATTTCTTTTTGGAATTCAGCAAGTTCAGACATCCCCAAACTTTTCTGAGTCTTCAGATCGTAAATGTGGTCAGCTGCCATCTTTTTACCGATAAAGAAGTACATAACAAAGCCGACGACGGGCAGCATCGTTAAAGTCAATAACCAAGCCCAAGTAGCAGTAACATCTCTTTTTTCATGAAACACCGTATAAATTGCTACAATCGTATTTAAGAATACAATGAATGTTATTATTTGACCCCATATATTCATCCGCTTCACTCCAGATTCAAAATAAAAAAGGAGAGGGAATACAAGTCCCTTCCCCTTTTCTTCTAATCATTCAATAATCGTGATTTTTCCTTACGACTTAAAAATCGTGTATCTTTCGGTACAAACAGTTTAGGTGCCACTTTCGCAAGAAGCAATAAAACAATGGCTACTGCTGCACTTGTAAGAGCAAATCCAATCATTTCATTCTCTAATGTTCCCGAAGCAATGAATTGCCAAATGAAGAACAAAAGACTTCCAAAAATCGCTGCTGTTACAATGTTTAAAGCCGCATTCTTAAAGCGTTTGTTATTTAATGTACGCTGTGTATTTTTTGCAAACAAGCCACTCAGACCAATAAAGGCATAAGGTCCAAAGAAAGTAACCAAACTGACAGATAATTCTGTCTCGCCTAGTTGCATCACTAAAATAATGATACCGGCAAGCAAACTTGCAAGCATACCTTGGACAATCCCGCGTCTCAGCGCAAAATATACTAACGGTAATACTGCTAAAGCGAGTGTGTAACCACTGATTTGAATCGAAAAGAATGCCAATAAAACGGCAACGCCTGCTGCCACAAGCATTTCAATCCAACTTTTCAAACTTGTTGAACCCATCTATCTACTCTCCTCTTATTTCTTTGAGTAATTGGAAGCTTCCATAATAATCGGCAAGATAACAGGTCGACGTTTCGTCTCTTCAAAGAGGTAACGGCTAAGCGAATCTCTAATTTCCTGTTTCAAGGTCGCCCATTCAAAATCTTTATTTTTCAGATTATCTTCAACAACTTTACGTGCAATTTCAGCACTGTTCTTGATTAAGTCTTCACTCGCCTTCATGTAGACAAAGCCGCGTGAAATAATTTCTGGACCGGATAAAATCTTTCCTTGTCGACGAGAAATTGTAATAACAGCAACGAAAATACCATTGTCCGCTAATAACTTACGGTCACGTAAAACAATATTACCGATATCTCCAACACCGATTCCATCAATTAAGACATTCCCCGCAGGAACTTGGCCGGCCATACGCATTCTGCCGTCCTTGTATTCAATAACATCTCCCTTACCAGGAATAAAAATGTTCTTGAATGGGACACCAACTTCATTCGCCAACTGTGCATGCGCTGCTTGCAGGCGGTATTCACCTTGGACTGGAATAAAGTATTTCGGTTGTAACAAGTTAATCATTAACTTCAAGTCATTTGGTGTTGCGTGACCTGAAACTTTGAACGCTTCCGAGATTTCTTTAACAGTTGCATCCGCACGATATAACAAGTTTTTCGTCTTCGCAACGATTTTTTCCATTGAAATAGAAGGTGTGGTTGTAATGTACACCAAATCGCCTTCGACGATATTGATTTGTTTGTGTTTATTTTTAGCCATACGTTGGAGTGCTTCCATTGGATCACCTGATTGCCCTGTTTCCAGAATAATCAATTCGTCCGGTGCAAACTTATCCAAGTTTTCTTGCGTTACTAACACATCACGTGATGGTAAAACTAACTTACCAAGTTTAATCGCAACATCCACAACTTCGACCAGTTTCGTACCCGTCATGAAAATTTTCCGTTTTGTTTGGTAAGCTGCATCAAAAATCTGTTGTAGACGTAAAATGTTACTTGCGATACAAGCAACGATAACACGTCCATCTGCATTATTAAATGTATCGACCATTTCTTCGGTTACGCGTAAATCACTCACGTTTTCAACCGGAGATTCAGCATCACTTGAATCACTCAATAAGGCCAGAACGCCACCTGAACCAATTTCAGTAATTTTACTGAAGTCTGTTCGGTACATTTCTGATGCACTGTGGTCAAACTTGAAGTCTCCCGTATAAACAACGCTACCTTCTGTCGTCTGAATACAGATACCTACTGAATCTGGAATCGA
The DNA here is from genome assembly GCF_011299095.1 of Jeotgalibaca porci. Lineage (NCBI taxonomy): Bacteria > Bacillati > Bacillota > Bacilli > Lactobacillales > Carnobacteriaceae > Jeotgalibaca > Jeotgalibaca porci. The sequence goes on from NZ_CP049889.1 coordinate 423,847, forward strand.
ATGTGTGGTGCGGAAAAATTTAACGACAACATTCTCAAATTCAATTGCTGTCTTTTCATTAATAACATGGAAACCATCGAACTTAGGAGATAAGCCTGTTTCTTTAACTGCCAGCTTCGCCAATTCGATTGTTAATTCCGTACCGAAGATTGGAACATCGATATTTTCTAAGAAATACGGTAATGCTCCTACAGCATCTTCATGACCGTGTGTTAGGAAAACACCCGCAATACGGTTTTTGTTTTCTTCTAAGTACGTGAAGTCAGGGATAACAACATCAATTCCCAATAACTCATTTTCTGGATACAATAATCCACAATCCAGGACAAAAATTAATTCATCCACTTCAACAACATACATATTTTTACCGTTTTCGCGAACGCCGCCTAACGGTACAATATTAATTTTATTCATAAAACACCTCTTCTTTATATCATAAGTAAATGGAAATCTTTTCGCTATTTTTTCAGAAAAACAACCTCTTTAATGCGAGTGTTTTCTGTGAGTTCAAAGGCTTTCATAAGAACATCTCCAGTCCACATACACATTAAAAAGGTTTCACTTCTCAATCACGAAATAGATGGTAAAAATAAACGAACCTTCTAATGGTTTCGTAAGCGATACTCCCTTTCCATCCATTATAACCTATTCGTTGCTAATTTGTAACAATAAGCACGCAAAAAGAGGTTTATACTAGTCCCATTTCAATCATCTTCTCGGCAATTTGGATAGAGTTCCAAGCTGCTCCTTTGGTTAAGTTATCTGATACAACCCACATGTGGAACCCTTTCGGATTGTCGACATCTCTTCTTACTCTCCCCACATATGTTTCTTTTTGATTTACGGCTGTTGTAACCATTGGATACGTTTGAGTAGAAGGGTCATCTTGGAGAACAATACCAGGCGCTTGACTCAGTACTTTGCGAATCGCATCTGCCGTTACATCCTCTTGCTCGATTTCTAGGTAAAGGGATTCTGAATGTCCACTCATTACAGGAATCCGCACACAGGTTGCGGCAATCTTTAAGTCCGGTCGACCCATAATTTTTTTGGTTTCATTCATCATCTTCCATTCTTCAAAGGTATAGCCGTCTTCAGAGAAGAGGTCGATTTGTGGAATTGCATTAAAGGCAATTGGATAATGCTTTTTATCGCCACCGGATGGCAAAATAGTCGCGATTGGTTCTTCACCCGCCAACACTGCTTTTGTTTGATTTTCCAATTCTTCTAAAGCATGTAGCCCTGCGCCGCTTACTGCCTGATAAGTTGAAACAATGACCCGACTTAATCCGAAGGCAGCTTCGATTGGCTTGAGTGCTGCAACCATTTGAATCGTTGAACAGTTGGGATTGGCAATTAAACGTGTGTGATTGCGTAATGCTTCCGGATTCACTTCCGGAACAACTAGAGGTGTTTCTGCATCCATTCTAAAAGCACTGGTATTATCAATCACAATCGCACCTGCGTTACGTGCTGCTCGATGGAATTTCTTAGTAATAGCCCCACCCGCACTAAAAAAAGCAATATCGATACCCGCAAAGGCGGATTCCGTCGTTTCTGCTACCGTTAGTTCTTCCCCTCTGAATAGCACTTTTTTCCCTTTGGAACGTGCAGAAGCCAATACATGCAGTTCATTTATTTCAATTGCTGCATTTTCCAGTAATCGCAGTAACTTTTCTCCTACTGCTCCTGTTACACCTACAATAGCTACATTATATTTTTTCACAGTTCTATCCCTCTATTTCTATTACGTATTTGATTATGACCTATCATAGCACATAAATGAGAAGATTTTAATCTTTATTTAATAATCACAATAAGACCTGCGGGATAAGGCTTACCTTTATCCAACAGGCCTTTTACATAATATTCGCATTAAAAAGTAATAGTCACTTCTTGAATCGGTACGTCATAGAAAGGATCTTTTCGTTTCTTCAAAAAAGGTAAGGCCAAGGACGGAAAGAGTGCGTACATCAATACGTCTTCAGTAGATTCAGCCAGGTCACCTAATTCCTCTGCGAAATCCACCATTTTAGGTTCAAGTAAATCTGCTGGACGAATAGACAATACTTCTTCTCCACCAATAATTTTTTGAGTCATCTCGGCTGATATCGCAACAGGCGGTCGGCCGTATAAGCCTTTAACGTAATCTTTAATTTCTTTCGGAATCATTTTGTACCGTTCACCGCTCAACACGTTCATGACCGCTTGGGTACCTACCATTTGCGATAACGGGGTGACTAAAGGTGGATAGCCCAATTCAGCGCGAACAAGTGGTACTTCTTGCAACACCTTCTCGTATTTATCCTCTTGCTTCGCCTCTTTTAATTGAGACAGCAAGTTAGAAAGCATGCCTCCGGGAACTTGATATAATAATGTATTGGGTTCAACATCCATTACTTTCGGGTTTAAGATGCCATCTGAGCGAAATTTTTCTTTAATCGGACGGAAGTAGTCGGCAACTTCTTTTAAGACAGCAAGGTCCAAGCCACAATCATAGCCCAATTCAGTCAAGGCAATAACAAGGGATTCAGTCGCTGGTTGGCTCGTCCCTCCCGAGAATGGGGAAATAGCTGTATCAATAATATCTGCTCCCGCTTCTACGGCCTTCAAATAGGTCATTTCAGCAATCCCGCTAGTCGTATGAGTATGGACGTGAATCGGAATATCCGTCACCGATTTAATGGCTTTAACCAGTGAATAAGCGTTAGCTGGTGTCAGAATACCCGCCATATCTTTAATGGCAATGGAGTCTGCACCTAAGGCAAGCATTTCTTGAACCATATTTAAATAATAAGCATCCGTATGAATAGCGCTGATTGTATAACAAATACAGGCTTGCGCATGTCCACCATATTTTTTAATGGCCCGCATAGATGCCTCCAGGTTACGCGTATCATTCAAGGCATCAAATACGCGAATAATATCAATACCATTTTCAATCGCTTTCTCAACAAAACTCTCCACGACATCATCGGGATAATGCTTGTAGCCTAATATATTTTGCCCTCTCAATAACATCTGTAGCTTCGTATTTTTTACATGCTTGCGGATAATCCGTAACCTTTCCCATGGATCTTCATCGAGGTAACGTAGCGCACTATCGAATGTCGCACCGCCCCAAACCTCCAAAGCGAAATAACCGGCACGATCCATGGTTTCCAAAATGGGCACCATCTGCTCGGTTGACATGCGCGTTGCAACCAAACTTTGATGGGCATCACGGAGAACAGTATCCACAATTTTAACTTGCGTTGTCGTCATTGCAATCACTTCCTTATCTATTCATCCTCTTTGACAGGGAAAGCTTTCAAAAGCAGTAAACTCACACCATATAAAATAAACAGGACTAGAAAGATTCCTGCCCAACCAAATAAAAGAATTTTAAATGCTTCTATTAAATGCTCCGTATTGATTAACATTGTCTTCTGTCTCCTTTCTCACTCTCATCTACCCTGCAAAATAAGCGAGGATGAGACCGCCGGCAATAACCGAAGCTATTTGGCCGGATACGTTGGCACCAATCGAATAGTTCAAAATAAAATTCTGCGGATCTGCTTCGGTCGCCATCTTTTGGACGACCCGTGCAGACATCGGGAATGCTGAAATTCCGGCCGCTCCAATCATAGGATTTATTTTTTCTTTTCGGAATACATTCAACAATTTCGCAAATAAAACGCCACCAATGGTATCCATAATAAAGGCTACTAATCCGAAGGCAATAATCATCAAGGTTTGAATATTTAAAAATTGTTCTGCAGTCATTTTTACCGAGATGGTTAACCCCAGTAAAATTGAGACCAAATTGACCAGTTCATTTTGCGCTGTTTGGCTCAAGCGATTGAGAACACCACATTCACGTAATAGATTTCCGAACATCAAAAAGCCCACTAAAGGCAGTGAGGCTGGTGCAATAAATCCAGCTACAATCGTGACAATAATAGGGAATAAAATGAGCGTCATCCGTGATACTTGCGATGCTTTATAAGGCATTCGTATTTTCCGTTCCGCCTCTGTTGTGACTAATTTAATAGCAAAGGGCTGAATAATCGGTACTAGGGCCATATACGAATAAGCCGCAACAGTGATGGGACCTAGCAATTCAGGTGCCAGTGCAATTGCAACTAAGATAGAAGTTGGACCGTCTGCAGCACCGATAATTCCAATGGACGCGGCGGCTTCAAGATCAAAGCCAAACAAAACGGCAAGAATGATGGTAAAAAAGATTCCAAATTGTGCGGCAGCTCCGAATAAAAACATAAAAGGATTTTGTAGGAGCGGGCCGAAATCAATCATAGCGCCTATTCCAATGAATATTAATAAGGGAAATAATTCCGTTTCGATCCCAAATTCAAATAAAACGTTTAAGGCACCCTTTACTTCGCTACCAGTTTGGGTAACCAAACCCGAATTGGGGAAATTTACTAAGATAGCACCCAATCCCATCGGAACCAAAAGTGTTGGTTCGTATTCTTTCTTAATGCCCAGATAGATTAAAATGAGGCCAATGATCATCATGACTAATTGTCCAGCAGTGACTGACAATATTCCTTGAACGATTGTATCCACTTTTTTCCTCTCCCTCTGATATTTGGCAATTAAGTGAGATAAACGATTGCTTCGCCAACATTAATGGTGCTGCCTTTAGTAGTAGAAATAGCAGTAATCGTACCACTGCGGGGAGCCACTATCTCATTTTCCATCTTCATGGCTTCCAGAACGGCTACGACTTGATTTTCGACTACCGATTCGCCCACACTCACTCGAATATCCAAGATATTCCCAGGCATCGGTGCTGTAATGGCTTCGCCATTTCCTTGGGCAACTGGTTCTACCGGCGGCGTTAGTGGTTTCGGATCTGCTTTTGGCAAGGGAGCAACTTTCGTAATTGGTTCATGTTGAGGAGTAGACGGCGTTTCAGTTAACTCTTCCATCTCGACCATATATTCTTTATCATTTATATTTACTCGAAATTTTCTTAGCATGATGACGTCCTTCTTTCTCTTTTAGTTTATTCTTTCAATACTCGTAATTTTGAAATGCGAATGAGGATTATTACTTGCCGCAACAGCACCGACGATGGCGCTGACAATTTCTTTCTCCGTATCGATCCCTTCAATATGTTGGACACGGAAATGTTTCCCGCTATAATGCTCGCTGGCTATAACACCTGAAATCAGAGATACCAATTCTTTCTCCTCTTCCGTTACCGGTCGTGTAAAATCAACTCCTTTTTTTATTTTTTCAGTCTGTACGAGCGACAAAACAGGTTCGATTTTCTGAACTTCTTCCTGATTTTTCCTTTTAAACCAGTCAAAAATACTCACTCTGCTCCCTCCTTTATCTACTAATTCAACTTGTAAGCGCTTTACTTTATTATACTCTTTTACAGAAAATAATGTAGTCAATTTGGAATCTTATACATAAAAAGCCTGGAAGCAATGTCGCTTCCAGGCTTTTGTCTATCTATGATTATTCTTGGTCTTCAAGTAACACTTTACGAGAAAGGTTAATACGACCTTGTCTATCGATTTCGATAACTTTCACTTTCACTTTATCGCCAAGTGCTAAGACATCTTCAACTTGCTTGATTCTTTCTTTAGCAATCTCAGAAATGTGAACAAGTCCGTCTTTACTTTTTGTTATTTCAATAAAGGCACCGAATTTCTCAATTCGTCTTACTGTTCCTTCGTAAACTTCGCCGACTTTAACTTCATGTGTCAATTCTTCAATGATTTCTTTTGCACGTTGAATCATTGCTGCATCCGCAGAAGCGATGCTGACATTTCCATCTTGATCGATATCAATTTTAACACCAGTTTCTTCAATAATCTTATTGATAGTGTCTCCACCTTTACCAATAACAACTTTGATTTTATCTGGTTTGATTTGCATCATTTCAATCTTAGGTGCGTATGGTGATAATTCTGCACGTGGTTCAGCAATAACTGTTTCCAAGTGGTCTAGAATTTCGATACGGGCTTTCTTAGCTTGAATTAATGCTTCTTCTAGGATTTGATCAGTGATTCCGTCAATCTTGATATCCATTTGTAGTGCTGTAATTCCGTCGCGTGTACCCGCCACTTTAAAGTCCATGTCTCCCAGGTGGTCTTCCATACCTTGGATATCAGATAAGATTGTGTAATCATCTCCATCTTTAACAAGTCCCATAGCGATTCCGGCTACTGGTGCTTTAATTGGAACACCTGCATCCATCAATGCCAATGTACCTGCACAGATACTTGCTTGTGAGGATGAACCGTTTGATTCTAAAACATCCGCAACAAGACGAATTGTGTATGGGAAGTCTTCTACACTTGGAATAACTTCTTTCAATGCACGTTCACCTAGAGCTCCGTGTCCGATTTCACGACGGCTTGCAGATCCTGCGCGTCCTGTACTACCTACTGAGTATTGTGGGAAGTTGTAATGGTGAATGAAACGTTTGCTCTCTTCAACACCTAGGCCGTCCAAGATTTGGTGCTCGCCCAGCGGTGCCAAAGTTGCGGCAGAGATTGCTTGTGTTTGTCCACGCGTAAACATACCTGAACCATGAACACGTGGCAATAAGCCAACTTCTGAATCAAGGCTACGGATTTCATCCAACTGACGGAAGTCAGGACGGATTTTGTCTACTGTAATCAAACGACGTACTTGTTCTTTTTCAATTTCGTCTGAAATTTGTGTAATATCTTTGATAATATCTACAAAATTTTCAGCTTCCATATATTTTTCAGTGAAGTAATCGATAATTTCAGCTTTAACTGCATCGATATTTTCGTAACGTTCTAATTTATCTTTCGTTAGAATCGCATCTTTCATTTTTGCACTGAAGTTTTCGTTCGCTTCAGCTTCAAGTTCTGAATCGTGTGCTAATAATTTAACGGCCATCTTTTCTTTACCGATTTCAGCTACGATCATTTCTTGGAATTCACAAAGTTCTTTAACATTTTTGTGTCCGAATAATAGTGCTGCTAACATGTCTGCTTCGCCAACAACTTTAGCACTACTTTCAACCATGTTGATAGCTTCTTTCGTACCAGCTACTGTTAATTCAATGTCTGATTCTTCCATTTGTGCCGGTGTTGGGTTAAGAATTAATTCTCCGTTTACACGACCCACGTTTACACCTGCAATTGGTCCGCTGAATGGAATGTCCGAAATAGACAATGCCAATGAGGAACCGAACATTGCTGCCATTTCTGGCGTACAGTCTTGTTCTACAGACAAGATTGTGTTTGTAATTTGTACTTCGTTACGGAAACCTTCCGCAAACATTGGACGAATTGGGCGGTCAATCATACGTGCTGTTAATGTCGCGTGCTCGCTCGGACGACCTTCACGTTTAATAAAGCCACCAGGGATTTTACCCACTGCGTACATTTTTTCTTCATAATTCACTGTTAATGGGAAAAAGTTTGTATCTTTTGGTTCTTTACTTCCAACCGCTGCAGTTAATACAACTGTATCACCGTAGCGTACTAGAACCGCACCATTTGCTTGTTTGGCTACTTGGCCAATTTCCACTTGTAATGGACGGCCTGCCCATTCCATTTGGAATACTTTCTTTTCTGTCATGCGTATAATCCCCTTTTAGTTTACTTTCCTAATTGCTGACTACTTAACAAACGTCAAAGCTTCATGTGCAAAGCTCTCACGTTTGTAAAGTAGTGCCAAGCATAGGAAGTCATAATCTATTATAGCTTAAACAATGTTGTTTTACACGAAAAATTATCTTTCCTTAAAAAAGTCTCCACAACTCTTTTCGGATAGGCTGGCTTTGTACAGACTATCACTAAAAGTCTGTATAAACTTCTCAGCGGAAATATTTTTTATATAAAAAAATGGAACCTCATATGAGATTCCATTTCAATAGTTATGATTAACGACGTAGACCTAAACGTTGGATTAGTTCGCGGTAGCGAGGAACGTCTTTGTTACGCAAGTATGCTAACAAGTTACGACGGTGTCCAACTTTTTTCATCAAACCACGGTATGAGTGGTGGTCTTTCTTGTGCGTACGTGCATGTTCGTTCAAGTGATTGATTTCTTCAGTTAGTACAGCGATTTGTACTTCTGGGGAACCAGTATCTCCTTCGTGAATAGCGTATGCTTTGATGATTTCGTTTTTACGTTCTTTTGAAATTGCCATTCTTTTCACCTCTTCTATAGTAGTCCTTATTCTGAGTAAAGCGTTGGTGATTCGCAGAACCAAGAAAAAGGTATGTCATTTAGACTTAAGTTATATTACCTTAACTTTTTAAGAATTGCAAGCATTATAATCCTTTATATTCAGATTTTAACTCCAAGATAATGTCACGTAGTTCCCCGGCTTTTTCAAAGTTCAATTCCTTGGCCGCTTGACGCATTTCCATATCAATCTGATCAAGAAGCTCACGTCTTTGTTCACGGTTCATCGCTTTAAAGATTTCATACGTGCTGCCTGTTTCAGGAACATTTTCCGGCGTATGCGATATAGCAATTAACCCCCGTACTTCTTTAATAATTGTCGTTGGTGTGATGCCGTGTTCCTTATTATAGGCTTCTTGAATACTACGACGGCGGCTCGTTTCGTCAATCGCTTTCTGCATGGAGTCCGTTATCCGTTCAGCATACATAATAACGCGTCCCTGCTCATTACGTGCGGCACGTCCGATTGTCTGAATCAAGGCACGTTCGCTTCGCAAGAATCCTTCCTTATCTGCATCCAATATGGCAACCAGAGAAACTTCAGGCACATCCAGCCCTTCCCGCAGCAAGTTGATTCCGATTAAAACATCAAATTCTCCAAGACGCAGGTCACGGATTATTTCAGTCCGTTCCAAGGTCTTAATATCACTGTGCAAGTATTTTACTTTGATACCGACCTCTTTTAGATACTCAGATAAATCTTCCGACATTTTCTTCGTCAGTGTCGTTATAAAGACCCGTTCATTTCTTTCAGAACGTATATTAATTTCACTGATTAAATCGTCAATCTGCCCTTTAATAGAGCGTATTTCGATAATCGGATCCAACAAACCAGTTGGTCGAATAATTTGTTGCGCAATATGATCGGTTCTTTCATATTCATAAGGCCCCGGCGTTGCGGAAATATAAATAATTTGATTTACATGGCCTTCAAACTCTTCTAGACGGAGCGGTCGGTTGTCCAATGCAGACGGTAACCGGAAGCCGTGATCGATTAATTGTTGTTTACGTGCCTTATCACCGTTATACATCCCGCGAATTTGGGGCATCGTCATATGTGACTCATCCACTACAATTAAAAAGTCATCGGGGAAAAAATCTAACAACGTGTATGGGGCTTCTCCGGGCTTACGACCATCCATATGACGTGAATAGTTCTCAATCCCGTTACAGTAACCCATTTCCATTAACATTTCCAAATCATAATTCGTCCGTTGTTCTAAACGTTGCGCTTCCAACAAGCGGTTATCCGCTCTCAATTCCGCTAGCCTTACTTTCAATTCTGCACGAATCGATTCAACAGCGGTTAAGGTCTGCTCCTCATTCGCCACAAAGTGTGTCGCAGGGAAAATTGGGAAATGATCCACATCGTTTTTAATTTCACCGGTTAATACATCAATTTCACGGATGCGTTCAATTTCATCACCGAAAAATTCGACCCGAATAGCTTCACTGTCACGGGATGCCAAGAAGATTTCGACAACATCACCGCGCACGCGGAAACGACCGCGTTGAAAATCAATATCGTTTCGTTCAAACTGCATATCGACAAGACTTCTTAATAATTCATTTCGTTCCATCGTCATACCTTTACGCAAAGACAAGACATGATCACGGTAATCGAGCGGGTTTACCAACCCATAAATACACGAAACGGATGCAACCACAATCACATCCCTTCGTTCAATTAACGAACTGGTTGCGGAGTGGCGCAATTTATCAATCTCATCGTTGACGCTTGCTTCTTTTTCGATAAATGTGTCACTGGAAGGAACATATGCTTCCGGTTGATAGTAGTCATAGTAACTGACAAAGTATTCGACCGCATTATCAGGAAAAAATTCTTTTAACTCACTGTATAGCTGGCCTGCTAATGTTTTGTTGTGGGCCAACACGAGTGTCGGTTTATTCACTTCCTGAATGACATTTGCAACTGTAAATGTTTTACCTGTACCTGTTGCACCGAGCAGGATTTGTTCTTTGGTATTGGACTCCAAACCTTCCACTAATTGCTTGATGGCAGTTGGTTGGTCCCCGCTTGGTGTGTACTGGGATTCGATTTTAAATTGATTCATATTTTATAATTCTCCTCATAAAGAAAACCATTGTATCTGCTTCATTCATTTTACCACCAGAACATCCATTCGCCAACTTTTCATGCTTAATGAAGACAATTTTTCATATTTTCAGTTTTTATTGCATTAATACTTAAATTTCGGTATAATAGCGGGTGTTGGCAACAATTGTCTGACTAAGCAGAAATACCGAAAGAGGGGTGAACCCAATGCCAAATATCGAATCAGCTATCAAACGCGTTCGCACAAGCGAAAAAGCAAACGTTTTGAATAACACTCAAAAGAGCGCTATGCGTACAGCTATCAAAAAATACGAAACAGCTCTAGCTGAAGGTGCAGATAACAGCGAGGCTCTATTGCAAGATGCAATTAAAGCAATCGACTCTGTAGCTTCTAAAGGACTTATCCATGCAAACAAAGCAGCTCGTGATAAATCACGTCTAGCTAAAAAAATGAGCAAATAATTTTTAATAGAGAAGAGGCCATTGGAAATCCAATGGCCTCTTTTTTGTGATGGGTTCTTCCTTTTTTGTCGTGACCATTTTTTAAGTTATCCGATATGAGACGGAAATGCCCTGCGGTCCGCGGGGGTGCTTTTGTGGAGCCGTGGGACCGCCCGGAGCCTGTAGTCTCCGAGCTTGCAAGCTTCAAACCCACCGTACACGCTGAAGCGCGAACGGTGGGTAATTCACATCGCATCCTTGCTACGGCCACAAGCACCCCGCTGCCCTCCTGCCATTTCCAACAAAGAAGCTTCTGGTTTAAATGGCTTGGTTTTTATCAAGAAAGAGAAGAATGAGACTTTTTCTCCTCTAGATTTTCGCAGTATACTAGAGCCAGAAAAGACAAGCTAGAAACCGTAAGGAGGGCACATGAGCGCCTTGCTTGCCAAGCATTTGGTGCCTGTCCGCCCAAACCGAACGGTCAAACGGAAGCATCCCGTTAATAAGTTCAGATTGTCGTACCATTACACGTATTAGGTTAAGAGAACCGTGATTTTATGGTTGCCTTGTTTTATCATGCCTTTTTTTGTAAAAAACAAAAAAGACCGGAGAAACAGAGCTTATTTGTCAATCCTCTTAAGTTAATGACAATGGATCCGACATCCACTTTGTAATGGTTGTTGCTGCTTTAGCAGCTTACAAACATGATACACTTGGACTTCGGCCCACAGTGCTCCTGAAATAATGCACGGATAGTCTTCGCCCATCCTGTGCTTATTTGCTCCAGTGATACGCGGCTTAACGCCTTTTTTCACAATCTATCTAAACCTGTTCAAAAAAGCAGCCGCAGCATCACTTCACAAATAATGCTCTGACGGCTCAACGCCGTCTTCCGCTTATTTGCTCCAGTGATACGCGGCTTAACGCTTTTTTTCACACTCTATACTTGGGCGTATTGCAGCATAAACAGTTCAAACTGGACTTCTTTTATTCCGTCACCTGTTTTCATTTTTTCTTCGGTTTCGACAAGTCCCAAATAAGCTTGCATCAATCTATCGCCATTCATTTTACGTATTTGCTGATTGGCCAGCTTGATACGGTACGGGTGGATTTTTAATACTTTAGCCATATCGGGTTGTTGATAGCCCTGCTTGGCCAGTAAATATACTTGGATCAAGAGCCGGAACTGACCCAACAAAATGGCATTAATTTTGATTGGTTCTTCTTTTTGCAATAACAAATCACGATAAATACCAATTGCACGTGTGGCATCTTTTTTCATAACATAGGTTACGATTTCGAAAATATTTTGTTCCAAGTTGCGTGGGACCAGATCTTCTACCATTTTTTTGGTAATCATTTTGTCATCTCTGGCAGATAGAAACAGCTTCTCCAATTCATGCACACCAGTAGAGAGGCTATCCTCAATGCGTTCAAAGAAAAATTGAACGGTCTCACGGTCCATTTGATAACCTGCATTGGTAATCATCTGACTCAAAAAGCGGCGACTGGCATCAGCTTCCATGGTTTGAACATCGACTAAAGTTGCATGCTTCTTCAGGAGCTTGCTGACCTTTTTTCGATTATCTAGTTTTTCATAGGGCGCAAAAATGGCTAAGATAGTTGATTCTGAAGGATTTTGCAAGTATGTTTCCAACCACGAGACATCATGCTCCACGTTCCCTTTTGGTTTTTCGCCTGTTAAGAAAGTCGGATTATCGATAATAACTAAACGTCGCTCACCAAAAAATGGCAACGACTCAGCATCTTCCAACGCCGCACCTAATGGAACTTCATCCATATTATATATCCCAACGTTCAAATCTTGATCTTCTTCCGGGATGACGTATTCCAATAAAGTTGCTCTCGCTTCTTCAATAAAATAGGACTCTGTTCCCAGTAATAAATAAATAGGCTTCAATTGCCCTTTTTTAATATTCGCTAGTTCAGTTGCATAACTCATTCTTTCACTTCGCAATCGTCTTTTTTCTGCTCTTATTGTAGCATAATTTCTATTCGTTTTTGACGTTGGTTGTAAATGAAATGCACGGCGCCATTTAAATCAGTCCGGTAAATGCTTATTTTTTGCGCTTCAAGGCGCTCGACTACTTCAGGTGTTGGATGACCGTAACGATTCTTTCTTCCTACTGATATAAAAGCTCCCCGGGGATTTACTCGTTTTAGAAAAGGACTTGAAGTGGAGGTATTGCTACCATGATGGCCGACCTTCAATATATCAGCCTGTAAATTAGGATAGCGCCTCATTAAATCCTGCTCACCACTTTCTTCTAAATCGCCTGTAAATAACCAGGATAACCCACCGATTTTGCTGTAAAGCACCAACGAATCATTATTTTCACCTCTTCGCTTGTGGTTCGGATTCAAAACTTGGAATGCCAGTGTATTTAACTCGACCTGGCTAGGTCCCATGAGCGACGTGATTGGCGGTATATGATGCATGCCAGAAACTTCTGCTAAAAAGGTAGCCGTCTCCTCCATTCCACTTGCGATATACATATGTCGAATGGGAAGTTCATTTGCTAAATAGTCTAAGTTGCCGATATGATCCGTGTCACTATGAGTCAGAAAAACCGCATCCAATTGACCTACACCTTCTGCTTTGATTGCAGAGACTAGATTTTTTGCATGATAATCGGTTTCCTTTCTTAATTTCCAGTCCTCTTCCTCATTAAATGTAATTACGCCGCCCGTATCAATCAAGACTGTATCCCGATTAAACGGTGTTTTAATTAACAGGGCATCCCCTTGCCCCACATCTAACATAATGACTCTTCCGTTTGGATTCAACTTCGGCAAGGAGTAGAAAAAGAAAAAAGAAAGCGTCACGAGCATCATCCAAAGGAATAGATGCTTTCTTTGTTCAAATGCAACCAGGAAAGCTAGTAAACAGGCCGCCAATCCCAAATACCAAAGTAGAGGCTGTCTACCCGTAATCATTAGCAGCCAATTGGTGTCTGCCAACTGCTGGGAGACTACTTCTAGTTTTTCAAGAGCAATAGTCATACTCATACTTAGAGGTGATAAAATTGCGACGGGAAATTTTAATGCCGCCAACAGCGTTAATAACCAGAATAACGGAAAGAGTAAATATGAAAAGAAAAAACTGAAAATTATATTAACAAACATGCCCAGCCAGATAATCTCGAAGTAATGATAGCTGAGAAAAATTCCCGAAATACAAGTCATGATTAAAGACAACAGGAAACTTTTTGCAAGCGATGGGATTCTCATCTTTTCCAAAGATGGGCTGAGGAAATAAAGCAAGCCTGACAAAGAGTAGCTGAGTTGAAATGCAATACTGAAAACGAGATAAGGGTTCTGCCATAGTGCTAGCAAGATTGCGAAAGCAAAGGCGTCTTTGGCGCTAATCTCGCGTTTAGACATTTTTGCAACGAGTGAAAAACTATGGGTAAAAACAGCACGAAAAATACCAACTCCGGAACCGATTAGAAAAGCATATAGCAGAATGGTGACCAACAGAATCGGGTACGTTGTTTCTCGCGACACCCCCATTCGTAATAAGCCGTACTGAAGTGTAGTGACCAGAAAATAAATATGCATGCCAGAAATTGAAAAAATGTGGAGGATACCTATTTTCCGATATGCAGCCATCGCCAATGTATCAATATCATCGGTTTGGTTAAAGAGCATGGCCATAATGTAATCTTTACTTTTAGCGTTTGGGAGCATGCGGTTTAAATAATCAAAAAAACGCAACCGAATTACTGAAAAGATGCTACCCAACGAATGATTCGGTGTCACTGCGGCAACTTCCTGGATGTTTACTTTCCAATGTATTTTTTTGCGTTTAAGATACGTGCGATAGTCGAATTGAAAGCGATTCGTCGCCGTTTCTGGTTCCTCCAAAGTAAACGTCGCTTGCATATAAATCGGTGTCGTCAAATTCAGCCACTCGTTCTTTTCCACTTCATTTTTTATTTGATGGAAAAATACAATTTTTTCGCCGAGAAGTTCTGCTTCACCACTCAGACCGTTCCCATTTACGCGATATGTGGTCGGATCTATTTCCAAAATGCCTGTTTTGATTTCGGATGAGAGGTGACTCTGGTTGGTAAGCGTATGCGATAAAGTGACCATCCCCGTTACGATTAAAATCGCACATGTACACAAAAGAAGCTCTCGAATCTGCATTCTGTAAATACGAAAAACAAACAACGCAAATAACCCCCAAGCGTAGCCATTCCGTGGTGATAGAATGAGAACGATGAGGGAGATCGCTGCTAGACTGGGTAATAAATAAAACCCTTTAGCTCTCTGTATGTTCGTTAGGACAGATCGTACCATGTGTGTGTGAATCCTCCGATTCAACGGTAGGCATTTCAACTAAGGATTTAAAGTAGTCTGGGTTCAACTGTACTTGTTCGTAAGGAATAGCCATCTTATCAAGCAAAGAAAGAGCATATTCATGGTTGCGGTAATCCTTCAAGTAATAGATTTTTTTAATCCCAGCTTGAAGAATCATCTTCGTGCATTGGAGACACGGGAAATGTGTGACGTAGATTTCGGCGCCATCTGTCTTAATACCGAATTTTGCACACTGCAATACCGCGTTCATTTCCGCATGTATAGTCCGTACACAATGGCCATCCACCATATAGCATCCTTCGTCGATACAATGCGCATCGCCAGAAACGGAACCGTTATAGCCACCCGCTATAATCCGTTTGTCACGGACAATCGTTGCACCGACTTCCAAACGCTTACAAGTACTTCTTAATGATAATAATACGGCTTGAGCCATGAAATATTGATTCCAGGGAATACGTTGTTCCATCCATCCATCACTCCTTTTTATTCATCATACACTAAAAAGAAAGCGATGCTACTTATTTTTCCCAATTTTGAAATGTTCCGATTATTTTGTGACCGTGATGCTTTCCTTGAGCGTATCAAATGTTTTCTGCCCAATCCCGCTGACTTCCATCAGTTCTTCTATCGTTGAAAATGAGCCGTTTTCTGTTCGATAATTAATAATTTGTAGCGCTTTTTTCTCGCCAATACCGGGTAAAGCTTGCAGTTCAAGATCAGTCGCGGTGTTAATATTTATTTTCGACGTGCCTTCTTCGACAGGTGAATTTGGCTGTGTATACGGAATATCCACTATTTCTTCACCAACGACAGGAATGTATAACAGCATCTGATCCGTTACATGTTGCGCAAAATTAATATGGCGTGTTTCAGCATTTTGAAGCAGACCACCGGCTAAGTCGATAGCATTCTGTACCCGCATGTTTTTGGCCACTTCATAAATTCCCGGATTCGTCACCGCACCCTTCACATCCACCACCCAAAAAACCGGCTCCTGTTCTTCCGGTTCTTGAAAAATACTTTCAGATTCTGACTGCATTTCCAGAAACCACTCATCCGTGTTTTCTGTTTGCGCACTTTTTTGGTTCGAAAAAACTAACCCGATGATAATCAAACCTTGTACGATACCCAAACCGATTAATAGCGGTATACGCCATTTCGTTATTTTTTCCATATATTTTCCTCCTGTATATATATAAGCAAAAAATAGCGAAAAGCTTTTTTTTCAGTCAAATTTTTTTACTAATTGTGAACAATTCGTGTATAAAAATAGTCTGCACAACCTTCCGAAATAAACCAAACTTGTGCAGATTTCTGCATTTTCACGCAAAAAAAGACTGAGATTTCTCTCAGTCCACACGCTTTTATTTAAATAAATCATTCAAATTCTCTGCCATCGTTGGATGGGTGAAGACTTGATTATGTAACACAGAGGCTGGTAAATTATAATCCTTTGCGAGTTTCACAATATTAATAATCTCGTGTGCCTGTGCTCCGAATAAACTTGCCCCTAGAATCTGATTCGAATGTTTAGCAATAACTGCTTTAAATACCCCTCTTAAATCACCTGTTACATGAGCACGTGGCATCTTTGCAACTGGTAAAATATTCGTGCGGATATCCAGGTTGGCCGCTACTGCTTCAGCTTCTGTCATCCCAACCCGGGCAAAGGGCGGATTAATAAAAATACTATACGGTAAATTCTGCCGGCTTTTTAAATTGTAGTCCTGATTGCCGTATAAGTAACTGTCAATAATGCGAGCATCATCCAAAGATGTGTAAGTGAACTGTTCTTCACCTCTTACATCCCCTAATGCAAAAACATGATCGACCGTTGTGCGTAAATAATCATTCGTCCATATTCCGCCACTTTCATTTAGCTTGATAGCTGTGTTCCATAACCTCAGACTCTCAATAGCTGGCTTACGCCCCGTTGCAATTAATATTGCGTCGAAATTAAAAGTGTCGCCCGCTTTGGTTATTACTTTAACGCCATCGTTAGTAACATCTTGTATACTCGAAACTGCTGTCTCTGTTAATACCTCAATCCCTTGTTGGACAAGTTCCTCTTGGACAGCTATCCGTATTTCAGGTTCTTCGTGTTTCAGAATTTCAGCACCTGTCTCTATTAGTGTCACTTTGGAACCAAAGCCAGAATAGATGCTGGCGAATTCCAAGCCGATATTTCCGGCTCCTATAATACCCAACCTTTTAGGTAAAAATGGAAGTTCCTGTAACTGTGTTGAATCGTAGACATGTTTACTTTCCATTATACCGCGGATGTTGGGTATACGACTTTCGCTACCAGTATTAATAAAAACGAGAGCACCTTTCAAAGAAAAACGTTCTTCTCCGGCCCTCACAATCAACTCTCTATCATTTTTAAAGGACGCTTCACCGAAGTAAATGTCTATTGTTTCTTCAGTAGCGAGATTTTGATAATTCGTTTCATTCAGCTTTTTGACGACCAGATTGCGGCGTTCAAACGCATCCACATAGTCCGTTCCCTTCACTGAATCAACAGACAATGTCTTGGTTGGAATACAAGCAACGTTGATACATGTTCCTCCAGCCATCTTTTCATCTCTTTCGATGACAGCAACGGTTTTACCGTCTGCGGAAAAAGTTTTTGCCAACGTTTTCCCCGCTTTTCCCCAGCCTATAATAATAACGTCATATTTCAACAGTCATTCCATCCTTTCACTAAAGATTAGAATTTAAAATGGCCCATGATTATTTTTTATTATTCTTTTCGGCTAACTTCGCAATAACAGCTGTATTGACCGCAGGTGGCAACAGTGCGGAAACATCGCCTTCAAAAGTAGCAACCTCTTTAATCAAACTTGAACTCAAGAAACGGTACTCAGGAGCTGAAAAGATGAGAATGGATTCCAAATCTGGAAATTGTGTGCGATTCATCATTGCGATGCTCTCTTCATATTCAAAGTCTTTCACGTTACGGACACCACGAATTAAAGCAGCTGCGCCGACCTCTTTAGCCATATCAACCGTCAAGCCACCCGTATGACGCACCACACGGACCTTGGGCATCCCTTTAAGAGCAGCTTCTGCTAGAGCAACGCGTTCATCTCCTGTAAAGAGCGACTGTTTACTTGTATTCGTAGCAACTGCGACAAGAATTTCATCAAACAGACGCGATGCACGCGTTAAAATATCGACATGACCGTTTGTTAAAGGGTCAAAACTACCTGGAAATATTGCTATTTTTTTACTCATGTCATTACCATCCTACTTTCCTTCAAAAACTTCTACCGCAATCGTACCATATTCAACTCGTTTGCGTTTGTAGTAGGCTTCGATTTCATCGGGAAGTGTGTTCTCTTTATCCATCTCACAAACAATGGTTGTGTCACTATCGATTAAGCCGCACTCCTGTAACAAATGAATATCAGAGACTGATTTATCTGCATGATATGGTGGATCTAAAATTACCAGTCGGAATGTCACATTGGGATTTGCTTGGGCAAATTTCTGTACATTCTTACGGGAATCCCCACCCATCACCGTATACTTTTCAGGTTCTCTTGTCATCGCAATATTCTCGTGAATAATTTTAATTGCTTTATTATTCTTTTCTGACAGTATTGCATGATCAATTCCGCGTGAAACGGCTTCAATTGCCAAGCCACCGCTACCGGAAAACATATCAAAACAATAGCCCCCATCGAAGTAGGGGCCAATAATATTAAAAATAGACTCTTTTACTTTATCTGTAGTCGGGCGTGTATTATCACCCGGGACAGCTTTTAACGGCCGACCTTTATATTCGCCTGCTATCACACGCATGTTTACTTCCCCCGTTATAAATCAACTGTTTCTTTTATTTTCTTAAAGGCACCTAAACTATCTGAAAATGTCATATCAATATCCGGACGATAAGATATTTCTACTTTTCGGACATAGTGCAAGCTGTTTAATTGCTTCATTTTATCTTGGACTTCATTCTGATCCACATACATGACGATGTACTTTTGACGATTAGAAACGTAATGGATATAACCAAATCGTCTTAAATTTTTCAACTGACGCAATGTATAGACCCAAATGATGATTCCTTGTCTTTTGGTTATTTCAAAGCTCAATATCTTTCCTCTTTCCTAAATGAATTTCACATGCTGATGGAAGCCCAATCATAGACAACGAAAAAGCGTCACCTGCAGATACCAAGATGTTCTCCGAAACCGCAGACGCAATCTTCTTCGCAATCAAATCCAGTTGCACCTGCAAATCTCTTTCCGCAATCCGGTAATTATAAATGGCAGTATCCAAATCCATTTCTCGCTTCAATTGAAAGACGGTCTTCTTTAATTCTTGAAAACCCGGCGCATGTGATCCGTATTCTGCAATTTGTTCGAATTTATTTTTTGCTTCATTAAAACGTATCATTTTATTATTAGCTTCTTCAGAGTCATCCAACGCAGCTTTCGCCATTTGAAAGTTTTCCATAGCTTGAGACTGCTTGATACTCGTAATTAATTGATCGCATTGGCTTTCGATAGCAAATAATTCTTCGTTAATAATCAATTGCATCTGCCCCTTCTGATTCAAACACCATCAATAAATTATCATTCGCTGAAACAATCGAGAAATCGGTTAGTTGCGCATTCAAAAACAACTGGCGTTTTTCAGCGAGCAACTGCATTAATCCAAAACGCATCGGTGCATCCACACTACCGGCGTTCACATTATAAGCCAGTGTTTTGCCTGCTTTTTCTGCAGCTTCCGTCACCTCAGAAGGCAAGCCATTAAAAGTCAATTCATTGGTACCTTGTGTCAGTAACACCTGTTTCCCGTAATCTCTTAAGCTTTCAGATGACGTTAAAGGTGCCACATTATTTTCTGTTCGCCACGCATTCACATAATGCTCCATGAGTTGAGCCGTATTTTTATGAATAGGCATGCCGGGATTCATCTCTACACCCTTCACATTGTAGTAATTCATCGCAATGAGTGCTTCTTGTGATAAATAGCGGATAGCATAGATTTCATGCTTTTCCGGATGGAAATACAACATTGCAAAACTATTATTGTCAAATTCAACGAGTGGAAATTGTGCCCATTCTTCTCTAGTAAGCGTCAATGAAACCGGCTCGCCTTCCCAATCGAATTGGAAATGTCTACTCAACTGCGTTTCGTCATATACATTATCGCGGTTCATCCCAATTTGGATAGCGCCTGTTTGGATGTCACTTCCTAAAATGAATAGAGAATCGATAATGGAATCCTTTACTTCCAGTTGGATAAATTTATGTAATTCAGAATAAACCCACGATGCTGCGTCGCCGTTTTCTTCGGAATAAATTGCTGTCGGCTCGCCGTGACGTGCTGAATATGTTTGAATGTCTTGACCGATGTAGTGCTCAAAGCCACTAACAGGTAACGGATAAATCTGGTTGGGTTCTTCATTTTCTAATACGACATTTCTTTCTGTAGCTGTTTCGTGCGTAGGAACGCCGCGTTCATTATAGAAGATAGGCCCGTAATAGAATCCGGCTACCATCAATACGAATAATAATAAAACTTTCATTAACAAGGCCTTCATCCTAATCGATCATTTATGTAAATATTATTCACAATTGCTAAAGCAACTGAGGAAACAATTAAACTGGAACCACCATAGCTGACGAAAGGAAAAGTCACTCCGGTTAAAGGTAGTATCCCGACCGCACCCCCGACATTAATCGTTCCTTGTACTAAGAACAAAGTGCTCATCCCAATACAGACTAGCTGCCCAAAGGAGTCTTTAATACTCAGACTGATTCGGTACATACGGAAAATCATATAAAAGAAGGTCGCCAGCACTGCCAAAACTCTGAATAAGCCTAATTCTTCAGCCATTATTGGGATAATAAAGTCTGTATAAGATTCCGGTAAATAGCCTGTTTTTTGGACACTTTCGCCAATCCCTACTCCAAACAATCCCCCTCTAGCTAATGCATAAAAAGAGTTTACCAACTGGAACGAGGAATTCCTGACATCTTCAAACGGATCTAAGAACGCCGTGAAGCGATCCATCATATAAGCTGGTACAAGCGGTAACCCACCCTGCCATTTTACAAGTCCAATGAAAGCAAAGTAGAAGGCTAAAACGGCAGCAATCGCCGATAATCCCATCCAAAATGGCAAACCGCTCATAAGCAGCATCGTGACGCAGATTGCTCCGATTATGATAACCCCACCCATATCAGGCTGAATAAGGACCAAAAAGAGAAAAATCGCAATGACCATAACCGGCTTCTTACCCACTTTAAAAATTTCTTTAAAAACATTTGTATTTTTACTTCTCTGAATACAAGCAAATTTATCCTCGTTATTAGAAAGGAATGTTGCCAAATAGAGTACCATCATAATCTTTAATAGTTCAGATGGTTGAACGGAAAAGAGTCCCAAGTCTATCCAAGCACTTGCCCCATTGACCGCAATCCCTTTGATTAATACATATAGGAGCATCAGCATTATTACGAGCAAGCTGATTCCAATAAAGCGCTTCGAGGTATATAGCCGTTTCGTTACCGTTGATCCTATCAAAATAACCAAAACACTTAAAATCGAAAAGATAAATTGGCGAATTAAGAAATATTCTGAGTTATTAAATTGACTCATAGCAAAATAACTGCTTGAACTGTAAACCATTAAAATACCAATTCCTAGTAAAATGAAATACGGAATGAGCAGTTTCCAATCTGAATGTCGGAATTTCCGCTGAACCCCTGATAATAGTGAACTTTTTTTATTTGCCATTACTTACTCCCCTTTAGAATGCGGGTGATTATTATTCTGTTCATAGTAATTGTTATACATTTTATTTAATGAATTTTCTAAATCACTCAAAATCCTCATGCCCGTATTTTTATCTAAAACACCTAACTTGACTGCATAGTCGATTTGTCTGGACAGTCCATATAATTGTGTGTCTACTACTTCTTCAAAGGCGGGACACGCAGCAAAACACAGATGCTCTTTTTGACTATTAATGAGTTTATAAACTTTCTCAGTTTCTTCCACTAGTAATTGCAGTGCTAACTCTTTTGTAGATGTCTCCATTTTGCTTCCCTCCTTAGTATGACTCTTATTTATTATAGCATATAAAATTAATCGGCAGATAACGTTTTTGGACAGGGTTCATGAGCCACGATGCTAAATTTCGAGTTCTCTTTATCTCGTCAGATAATAATGCGCGTACATACTTTTTAGCTTTTATGATAGTACGTACCCCATCTACTTATAGTAAAAATAATCAAAGAATAGTTATTGCAGCGAACAATTACTGATACGTTATCATTCTTGTTTGTTCGAGAGCGGATACAATGCTATGTTTTAGGTAATCTGAAAATGAAAGGTAGCAGTGTATATGCAAATAAAATCTATTATTTTTGATTTAGATGGTTTACTAATTAATTCAGAAATTGTTTCATTTGAAATTTACAAAGAATTACTTGCACAGCATCAGCACAATTTTACATTGGAAAATTATGCACAGAATTATTCAGGGCGATCTAGCATCCTAAACATGGAAAATCCGCCAAAAAAAACTGACTCCGAAAATTCGAAGTCAGTTTTTTTGTTATATTAGTTAGAAGCGTCTACAGCTTTTTTCTTACGTTTTGCTGCTTTTTCACGTTCGTTTTTGTCCAAGATTTGTTTACGTAGACGAATACTTGTTGGCGTAATCTCACAATACTCATCTTCGCCCATGAATTCTAGTGATTCTTCAAGCGTCAAGATTTTCGGACGTTTGATAACGTTTGTTTGGTCTTTATTAGCGGAACGGACGTTCGTTTGTTGTTTCGCTTTTGTAATGTTAACGGCAATGTCGTTTTCACGTGCATTTTCACCAACAACCATACCTTCGTAAATATCTGTACCTGGTTCAATAAAGATTGTTCCACGGTCTTCAATTCCCATAATTCCGTACGTTGTTGCTTTACCTGTATCTGTTGAAACAAGTGCTCCGTTACGACGTCCACCGATTTTACCTGATAATTCTGGTAAATATGAGTCAAACGTATGAGCCATAATACCGTATCCGCGTGTCATTGAAAGGAATTCTGTTGAATAACCAATCAACCCACGTGAAGGAACTAGGAAAATCAATCGAACTTGTCCGTTACCAGGGTTAATCATATCTTGCATTTCACCTTTACGTAGGCTCAATGATTCAATAACTGATCCCATGTATTCTTCTGGTGTGTCAATTTGAACACGTTCAAACGGTTCAGATCTTACGCCATCGAATTCTCGGATGATTACTTCCGGACGTGAAACTTGTAATTCAAAGCCTTCACGACGCATGTTTTCTACCAAGATAGACAAGTGAAGTTCTCCACGACCAGAAACAATCCATGCATCTGGTGAATCAGTGTTTTCAACCCGTAGAGAAACGTCTGTATGTAATTCTTTCATCAAGCGTTCTTCTATTTTACTAGAAGTCACGAATTTACCTTCGCGACCTGCGAATGGTGAGTTATTCGTCAAGAATGTCATTTGTAGTGTTGGTTCGTCAATATGTAGAACCGGTAGTGCTTCTTGATGGTTAATAGGTGTTATTGTTTCACCTACATAGATGTCTTCCATACCAGAAATTGCAATCAAGTCGCCTGCAACAGCTTCAGTGATTTCAACACGGTCTAGACCAAACCAGCCAAATAGTTTCGTTACTCGGAAGTTCTTAACAGATCCATCAAGTTTCATCAAGGATACTTGATCTCCCACTTTAATTTTACCGCGGAATACACGACCGATACCAATACGACCAACGAAATCGTTATAGTCAAGCATGGCTACTTGGAATTGAAGTGGTTCTTCAGAGTTATCAACTGGAGCTGGAATATGTTCCAATACAGTATCAAATACCGCATCCATTGATTCTTCTTGATCAGCTGGATCTTCAGATAAACTTGATGTTCCGTTTAATCCTGAAGCATAAACAACTGGGAATTCCAATTGATCATCATCAGCGCCTAATTCGATAAACAATTCTAAAACTTCGTCTACTACTTCTGCAGTACGTGCTGTTGGTTTATCAATTTTGTTGATGACAACGATTGGGATTAGTTTTTGTTCCAATGCTTTTTTCAATACAAAACGTGTTTGTGGCATTGTTCCTTCGTATGAATCGACGATAAGTAATACTCCGTCAACCATTTTCATAATACGTTCTACTTCTCCACCGAAGTCCGCGTGACCTGGTGTATCCATAATATTAATACGGTTTCCCTTGTAAGAAACTGCTGTATTTTTAGCTAATATTGTAATACCACGTTCTTTTTCAATATCATTAGAGTCCATTGCGCGCTCTTCTAACTGCGCACGAGCATCTAGTGTATCAGACTGTTTCAACAGCTCATCAACCATAGTTGTTTTACCGTGGTCAACGTGGGCAATGATTGCGATATTTCTGATATCTTCTCTTAATTTCATTTTTTTATTCCTCCGCTTGTTTACTGCCAAAAAGAAAGACCCCAACTTTGAATAGTCTAAGGGTCACTCCGCTGGTTACGGGAAAATATTTATTCAATATTTCCACTTATCTCAAGTACTTTTTCAACTGTTCCATTGTACCATGGCTGGTTTTGTTTGGGAAGAAAAAAAGCTCATTATATGGAAAAAGCTTGTTTTTAATTGCTAAACTTTCCGATAATTTGCTCATAAGCCATTGGATTAGCAATAATGATTGGGTTATTTTCCAATAATTTTATTGGTTCTCCATCTGGTCGCGTCATTTTCAATCCCAATTCTGCTGCCATTACCATTCCAGGTGCAACATCCCAAAAGCTAAGCGGGGTTGTCACATAAGCCGATATACGGTTGGAAATGACTTGAACCATTTCAAGCCCGGACGACCCCATCAGACGGACACCTAAAGAATCGCCTACAATGCTTCGCGCGCGTTCAGGATCACGCATTTCCATTCTGGTATTTATTGACACCAGACCTTCGCTTATTGGATGTTCTGCAATTGGCTCCATTAAATGACCATTACAACGCACGCCATGCCCTTTCACGCCCTCATATAACTCTTCATGAATGACGTCGTTTATAAAGCTTAGGACAGGTTCTCCATCGTTAAACACTGCTAGCATAGAACAGAAGTTTCGCTTTTGTTTGACATAATTTAAAGTACCATCAATTGGATCAATTACCCAAATGAAGCCTTTTAAATCTTCAAATGTATCGTATGTCCCTTCTTCGCCCAGAATTTTGTGGTCCGGGAAATGTTCTTGAATTTTCTGAACGTAAAATTTTTCAATAAAACGGTCCATTTCTGTGACTAGGTCACTCGGATTTGTTTTTTCTTCCACTTTAATGGAGTTATCTGCTAAGGATTCACGTAGTATATCTCCGGCTTCTTCTACCCATCCCCGTATCATCTCGGCCATTGCAACATAATCAATCATCCTTGGCATCCTCCTACTTTCTATGTTTTTCCATATTAATGGTTTTCGCTTCTATTTTAGAAGCTTGCACAACTCTATATAAGGAATAATCTGATATTCTTTCAAATTCATTTCCAAGTCTTTTCTCTTCACCTTTTGAAGGTACAACTTCTTTGAAAGCACGGTATTTTCTCAAGAATTCGTCCCGATTAATACCCCCTTCATAGGCAGATTCAACCGCATTCCACATTGAAATCACTGAACCCATTTCTTGGTGAGTCCACTCTAAATCAAGCGGATAACTATAATTTTTCATTTATGACCTCCAGAATTGTTTCTTTTATCATATCACAAAAAAACCAGAAACGAGACACGCGGTCCTGTTCCTGGTTTGATTTGATTAAATATGTATTGGTAGTCCAAGTGCCAACTCAGCAGCATCCATAACTGTTTCAGATAGGGATGGGTGTGAGTGGATTGTCAACGCGATATCATCAGCGTTCATGCCTGCTTCGATAGCTAAACCTAGCTCAGCAATTACATCTGATGCGCTCACGCCGGCAACTTGTGCACCAACGATAACATTGTCTTCTTTTGTCGTTACTAAACGAACGAATCCTTCAGTAGCATCTAATGACAACGCACGACCGTTACCAGATAATGGGAATTTATGCCCTTTAACTTTTAGGCCTTGGTCTTTTGCTTCTTTTTCAGTTAAACCTACTGTAGCCAATTCAGGATCTGTAAATGCTACTGCAGGCATAGCTGTGTAGTCAATCGCAACTGGTTTGCCAGAAATTGCTTCGGCAGCAATTTTAGCTTCGTAACTTGCTTTATGAGCAAGAGCAGCTCCAGGAGTGATATCACCGATTGCGTAGATGTTTTTAATGTTTGTACGGCCTTGGTTATCAACTTTAACTAATCCACGATCAGTCAATTCAACCCCAACAACTTCTAAACCTAAATCATCTGTATTTGGACGACGACCAACAGTTACCATTACGTAGTCAGCTTCGATAGATTCTTCTTTACCAGCTGCTTCGTATTTAACAGTTACGCTGTCTCCGTTATCAACGGCTTCTTTAGCCATTGCGTTTGTAACGTATGTAATACCTTTATCATTGAATGATTTCTCAACCAATTTGACCATGTCTTTTTCAAACGATGGTAATAATTGTGGAGAACCTTCAAGAATTGTAACTTCTGCACCTAGGTTAGCATAAGCAGTACCTAATTCAGTACCAACTACCCCACCACCAACGATAACAAGTTTCTTAGGAACTTCTTTTAAGTTCAAGCCGCCTGTTGAGTCGATGATACGTCCGCCAAATTTGAATCCTTTGATTTCGATTGGACGGCTACCTGTTGCAACGATAGCATTTTTGAAAGTATATGTTTGTGCAGCGTCTTCAGTGAAAACACGTAAAGTGTTTGCGTCATTGAAGAAGGCAGTTCCCATAATAATTTCAACTTTATTTTTCTTCAACAAGTAAGAAATACCACTTGTTAGAGTGTTGACAACTTTTTTGTCTTTCCACTCTTGTGTTTTTGTAAAATCAAGTTTTACATTTTCAGCAGTAATACCGAAAGTTTCAGCATTCATTGCTTCTTGGTAACGGTGACCAGCAGCAATCAATGCTTTTGAAGGAATACAACCAACGTTTAGACAAACGCCGCCGATGTACTCTTTCTCGATAATTGCTACTTTTTGTCCCATTTGTGCGGCACGGATGGCAGCTACATAGCCACCAGGTCCGGAACCAATCACAACTGTATCTAGTTCAACTGCGAAATCGCCTACTACCATTCTAAAATCATCCTTCCATCAATAGTAATTCTGGATCAGCCAACAAACGTTTGATGTTGTTCAACGCTTTTTGAGCTGTTGCGCCATCGATAGCACGGTGGTCATAACTCAATGAAAGTTTCAATACGCGTCCTACAGCAAGTTCGCCTTCTGCATTCACGATTGGTTGTTGAGCAATTGTACCAATTCCTAAGATAGCAACTTCAGGATGGTTGATAACTGGTGTGAACCAACCGCCACCTACAGAACCTACGTTACTGATTGTGATTGAACCGTTTCTCATTTCAGCAGCTGCCAATTTGCCATCATGAGCTTTTGCAGCTAATTCATTGATTTCGTCAGCAATTTGGAACATACCTTTAGAGTCAGTATCTTTTACGTTTGGAACGTATAGGCCTGCATCTGTATCAGTTGCGATACCGATATTAAAGTAGTTTTTATAAACAATTTCATTTGTAGCATCATCAATTGATGAATTCAAAATCGGGAACTCGCGTAATGTAGCAGTCAAAGCTTTTACTACGTAAGGCAAGAAAGTCAATTTCGTACCACGGTCTGCAGCAACGTCTTTGAATTTCTTACGGTGATCCCATAGTTTAGAAACTTCTACTTCGTCATGGTGTGTTACATGCGGAGCAGTATGTTTAGAGTTAACCATTGCTTTCGCAATTGCTTTTCTCATTGGAGTCATTTTCTCACGTGTTTCACTTTCAGCAACATTTGAAGTATATGGTTGTGCTGGTGCCGCTTCTTTAGCTGCTGCTGGTGCAGAAGTAACTGCTGAAGTTGCTTCTTGAGCTGCTGGAGCTTGTGCTACAGGTGCTTGAGAACCGAAGTTATCAATATCTGCTTTAACAACACGTCCACCTTTTCCTGTTGGTGCTACTTGTGTAATATCTACGCCTTTTTCACGTGCATATTGACGTACAGATGGCATAGCTAGAATACGTTTGTTTGGATCTGCTGCTGTTGGAACGCTAGCTGGAGCATCTTGTGATACTGGTGCTGCTGTTGGTGTCGCTTCTTCAGCTGGTGCAGATGAAGCTGCATTGTTGTGACCAGGTGCATCGATTTCTACCAATACATCTCCGATTACTGCAACATTACCTTCAGGAACAACAATACGTACGATTGTACCTGTAACAGGAGATGGAATCTCTTCTACAGATTTGTCGTTTTGGATTTCTACCAATGTATCATCTTCGTTGATTGTGTCGCCTTCTTTAACTGGCCAAGATGCAACTTCACCTTCCATGATTCCTTCACCAAGTGCTGGTAATTTGAATTGGAAGACTCCGCCGCCTGTAGCTGGTGCTGCTGGCGCTTCTGTTGCCGCTGGAGCAGGAGCTGCTTCCGCTGCAGGTGCTGCTTCTTCAGTATCTTCATAACCAGGTACGTCGATTTCTACTAATACATCTCCGATTACTGCAACTTCACCTTCTGCAACTACGATTTTTGTAACCGTACCTGTTACTGGTGATGGAATTTCTTCCACAGATTTGTCGTTTTGGATTTCAACTAGCGTATCATCTTCATTGATTGTGTCGCCAACTTTAATTGGCCATGAAGCAATCTCGCCTTCCATGATTCCTTCGCCTAATGCTGGCAATTTGAATTTGTAAGCCATTATCATATCATCCCTTCGATTCGTTCTATCCCTTTTTGTTTTAATAAACAGGGAAAAATACAGTTTTTGAAAAACTGTATTCATCCTGTTCAATAAAATAAATTAGAAGTTGTATACTTCTTTAATTTTCGCTTCGATATCAGAAGCATTTGGTAACCAAGCGTTTTCTGCCTGACCAAACGGGAATACAGTGTCAGGAGCAGCTACACGCCCGATTGGTGCTTCTAGTGAAAGAATAGCGCGTTCAGAAATTTCTGACATAACCATTGCTCCAACACCAGCTTGACGTTGTGCTTCTTGAACTACTACTACGCGGCCTGTTTTTTCAACAGATGCGATGATTGTTTCCACGTCTAATGGAGAAACAGTACGTAAGTCAACAACTTCAACTGAGATTCCTTCTTTTTCTAAATCTTCAGCAGCTTTAACTGCTTCACGAACCATTGCTCCGTAAGTAATGACAGAAACGTCTTTACCTTCGCGAGTAATAGCTGCTTTTCCGATAGGAACAGTGTATGACTCTTCTGGAACTTCGTCACGGAATGAACGGTAAAGTTTCATGTGCTCTAGGTAGATAACTGGGTCGTTATCACGAATAGCAGAAATCATAAGACCTTTTGCATCATAAGGGTTTGATGGAATAACAACTTTAACACCTGGAGATTGAGCCATTAGACCTTCTAGGTTGTCAGAGTGCAATTCTGGTGTATGCACACCACCACCGAAAGGTGAGCGAACTACGATAGGCATTTGGCGTGTACCACCCATACGGTAACGGTAACGAGCCATTTGCGCTACGATTGAGTCCATTACTTCGAATACGAAACCGAAGAATTGGATTTCTGGAACTGGACGGTAACCTTCAAGTGCAAGACCGATTGCCAATCCACCAATACCTGATTCAGCTAAAGGAGTATCGAATACGCGGTCTTCACCAAACTTTTCTTGTAGACCTTGAGTCGCACGGAAAACACCACCGTTTTTACCAACGTCTTCACCAAAAATCAGTACATTTGGATCACTTTCAAGTTCATTTGCAAGCGCATCTGTAATCGCTTGGATCATAGTCATTTGAGCCATGCCTATTCATTCTCCTTTGCTTCGAAAATTTCAATTTGTTCTTTGATACCTTGTGTTGGTTCTTCGAACATGTTCTTCAAGAATGAAGATACTTTTTGTTTAGGAGCTTTGTCAGCTTCCTTGATTGCTTCTTTAATTTCTTCTTTTGCAGCTTCAATTACTTCGTTTTCTTTTTCTTCAGTCCATAGACCTTTTCCAACCAAGAATTTACGCATACGGATTAGAGGGTCTTTTGCTTGCCATCCTTCTAATTCATCATTGTCACGGTAACGTGTTGGGTCATCACCTGAAAGTGTATGTGGTCCAAAACGGTAAGTGATTGTTTCAATAAGAACAGGTCCGTTTCCAGCAACTGCATATTCACGTGCTTTCTTAGTTACAGCATAAACAGCCAAGAAGTCCATACCGTCAACTTGAATACCAGGGATTCCAGCAGCAACAGCTTTTTGAGCCAATGTTACAGCAGCTGTTTGAACGTGACGAGGTGTCGAAATAGCCCAGCCGTTATTTTGGATAAAGAATAGTGCAGGAGCTTTGTAAGCACCAGCAAAGTTAATACCTTCGTAGAAGTCCCCTTGTGAAGAACCACCATCACCTGTATAAGTGATTGCTACGTTTTTCTTACCACGTTTTTTAAGTCCTAAAGCTACACCAGCATTTTGAATGTATTGAGCACCGATGATGATTTGTGGCGGTAAAGCCTTCAAGTCTTCAGGGTATAAGTTTCCATCAGCGTGTCCTCTTGACCACAAGAATGCTTGCGCTAAAGGCAAACCATGTTTGATTAATTGAGGAACATCACGATATCCTGGAAGCAATACGTCTTCTTTTTCGATTGCAGCGATAGATCCTAATTGGCTCGCTTCTTGTCCAGCAGTTGGTGCGTAGAATCCTAAACGTCCTTGGCGGTTTAATGCAGTTGAGCGTTCATGTAGAATTCTTGACCAAACCATATCAGTCATGAATTGCACAAGTTCTTCATCAGAAACATCAGGCATTAAATCAGGATTTACGATATTACCTTCCTCATCCAAGATTTGAACCATGCGAAAATCTGTGTTTGACGGATTTAGTAATGCGTCAATATCAATTTTCTCTTTTTTTGTAACCATGCTAACACATTCCTCTCTTTACATTTGAGATTTCATCAATTTTGATGAGCTTTTTTTGTACAGTTCCAAAAAACTGTATTATTCTTGTTACCTCACATCAATAATTTACCACTGACCCCCATTTAATGCAAGGCATTGAATTTCTTTTTTTATGTTCTTTAACTGCCCTAACAACAATGGAAGCGCTTCTCTTTCGTTACTTGTTCAATTGTTAACGAACGTTTTATTGCTCTTTTCTCCTTGTTTTATTACGACTTAATAAGTCTGAAAGCGGCTCATCTGTGCTAGGCTGTTATATTATAACAAACGAACTGTATTAGTAATAACCTCATAGAATAGTCTTAATACCAACTTTACAATTGAAACAGCCTAATTACCCGAGTGTTACGTGACTTTTCATTCTCTATATTTAAGTATATAAACAAACACTTCGTAAGACTGTTACATTTTCCTGAGTGTATTTGGGTTATGAAAACATTCACAAACATAAAATTAATTTTTTCTAATCTGTTTTTAAATGGAATAAGCGGCCCTTTTCCTGCTGTTTAGTTATTTTCTTTAATAATATAATAAAAAAGAAGTGGGAAATAATTCCCACTCCCTTACTGATTATTCTAAATGTGAGATAAAAGTCAGTCTCATTTTGCCTATATCTAATCAAACAATTCCTTGATGCAGCATCGCATCCGCTATTTTAACAAATGATGTGATGTTAACCCCTGCTAGATAGTTGTTACCCAGATTATATTCTTGGCAAGTCTCGTCTACTGATTTGAAAATATTGATCATAATCTGTTTTAGCTGCTCATCCACTTGTTCTAAAGTCCAATGTCCATGAGACGCATTTTGTGCCATTTCTAAAGTACTTGTTGCTACGCCACCAGCATTAGCTGCTTTAGCTGGTCCGTAAAGGATGTTATTCTCAATATATAAATCAATTGCTTCTATATTACTTGGCATATTTGCACCTTCGCTGACACAATAGACGCCATTCTCAAGTAGCTGTTTCGCTTTAGTGCCGTCAATTTCATTTTGTGTGGCACAAGGCAACGCGATATCATACGGAACTGCCAGATCCCAAACACTTCCTTCTATATAACGACTTCCTTCTTTGTTATATTCAGTTAAGCGCTCACGACGAACTTCTTTAATATCTTGCAGCATATCACTATCAATACCATTCTCGTCATAAATGTAACCACTAGAATCTGAACAGGCAATAACCGTACCTCCGTACTCATGTACTTTCTTAATGGTATAAATAGCCACGTTCCCACTACCGGATACGACTACTTTCTGACCTTTAAACGATTTCCCATTGCTCTGCAGCATTTCTTCTGTGTAATAAATTAAACCGTAGCCTGTTGCTTCAGTACGACCCAAGCTTCCATTCATAACAACGGGTTTCCCTGTCAACACACCTGTCTCAGGGCTCACAAGTCTCTTGTACTGGCCATATAAATAACCTATTTCACGACCACCCACACCGATATCCCCTGCCGGAACATCCAACTGCGGACCAATGTGGCGATAGAGTTCTGTCATAAAGGACTGGCAGAAGCGCATAATATCCGCATCTGATTTTCCTTTAGGATTAAAATCTGAACCACCTTTCCCGCCACCGATTGGAAGTCCAGTCAAACTATTCTTAAATGTCTGTTCAAAGCCTAAAAATTTCAAGATACTTTCTGATACAGTAGGATGGAAACGTAATCCGCCTTTGTAAGGACCATTCGCTGAATTAAATTGAACGCGGTAGCCTTTATTTACATGAATATGGCCCGCTTGATCCATCCAAGGCACCTTAAACGTAATAATCCGTTCCGGTTCAGCCATCTGTTCCAGAATATTCCATTTTTTATACTCTGGATTTTTTTCAATAGCAGGTTCAATGGTATTGAAAAATTCACGAACTGCTTGCAAAAATTCTTTTTGGTGCGGTCCTCTTTTTTCAACTTTTTGGTAAACTGCTTCGATATATTCTTTAGCTGCTGTCATTTTAATTCCACCTTTAACGGTTCAACCCAGAGATTTTAATTGTTTTATCATTTTACAATTGTACACTCTTTTAATTAGATATACAACAAACAATCTTTTTCGCATTTTCTCTAACTTTGTAGTAATATATAACAGATAACAAAGTTGTTATAGGCTATATACAGACAATAAAGGAGAGATGTTTCCGATGCTTACGATGGAAAATATCGTTCGGGAAGGGCACCCTGCATTGCGGGAAATTGCAGAACCGTTATCTTTTCCACTTAGTGAAGAAGACCTAACACTAGCGAACGAAATGATGGAATTTCTAGAAAACAGTCAAGACCCAGAAATTTCTGAAGAAATGGGATTACGGGCTGGCGTTGGTTTGGCTGCTCCGCAGTTAGCCGTTAAAAAGCGTATGATTGCATTACTCATTCCCGGCGAATACGAAGATGATCCGCCCGAACTACAAGAGGTAATGGTTAACCCAAGAATAGTGAGCCATTCTGTAGAAGATATCTGCTTGAAAGATGGCGAAGGTTGTCTATCAGTTGACCGTGACGTTCCAGGTTACGTTGTTCGACACAGTCGCATTACCCTTTCATATCAAGATGTGACGGGAAAAACGTTTAAAAAACGATTCAAGGGTTACCCTGCAATCGTGCTTCAACACGAAATCGACCACTTGAATGGTGTGATGTTCTACGATCACATTAACCAAGAAAGTCCAATGGCGCTTGATGAAGACGTTAAGATTCTTGGATAACAAAAGAAGCCACGCAAATGCGTTGGCTTCTTTTGTTATTTAGATAATTTTCTACTCTGCTTCTTCTTGGAACTGACTGTTATACAATTCAAAATAGAAGCCTGCTTTTTCCATCAGTTGATCATGTGAGCCCTGTTCAATAATTTGCCCCTTATCCATCACGAGAATCAAATCAGCATCCCGGATCGTTGAAAGTCGGTGGGCAATGACAAAACTTGTCCGCCCTTCCATAATCTTGGACATCGCTTTTTGAATCAACATTTCTAAACGTGTATCAACAGAACTTGTCGCCTCATCCAAAATCAATACTTTGGGATTGGCAATAAAAGTACGAGCAATCGTCAGGAGTTGCTTCTGACCCAAGGAAATGTTCGATGCTTCCTGATTAATAACCGTATCATATCCTTCACTCAACGTTTGAATAAAGTGATCAACGTTCGCGGCTTCGGCGGCTGCACGTACTTCATCATCAGTGGCTTCCAAGTTACCAAAGCGAATATTATCCGCAATCGTTCCTTGATATAACCACGCATCCTGCAGAACCATCCCAAATTGCGAACGGTAATCCTGACGGCTGTATGAACGAATATCGACGCCATCTAATTTAATAGAGCCAGAATCAACATCGTAAAAGCGCATCAGCAAGTTAATCATCGTCGTTTTACCTGCACCAGTCGGACCAACGATGGCAACAGTTTCCCCACTCTTAACATCCACATTAAAATTACGGATAAGCGGTTCTTTTTCTGTATAACTAAATGAAATATCCTCAAAAGAGATATCCCCTTTAATAGTCATTGGAATGGACTGTGTATCTGTTTCAACCAATTCTTCTTCAGCCATGAAGCCAAAGATACGTTGTGTTGCCGCAGCAGCAGACTGAATGACGCCTGCCAATTGTGTAATCATCGTAATTGGTTGGTTGATCTGCCACACATATTGTGCGGCTGCTTGCACGTTACCGATTGTTAACATGCCGGCAACAACTTGCATAATCCCAAATCCAGCCATTGCGATATACGCCAAGTTGGAAACTAAGGCCGTTAACGGAGACATCAATCCAGAAATAAAGGCCGCCTTAAATCCGCTTTGACGAAGGTTATTGTTGATCGTTTCGAATTCACCTACAGAATCATCTTCTTTACCATATAACTTAATGACATTGAAGCCTGAAAGATTTTCTTGAACAAACCCATTCAATTGCCCCAAGTATTTCGCTTGGCCAGAGAAGTACGGCTGTGAAATGATGGTAATTTTTTTCGATAAAATATATGAAGTTGGAATCATAATGAAGGCAACAATTGCCAATTTCCAACTGATCAATACTAGCATCGTTACTGCGAAGAAAATACCGAGAATCGCATTCACGATTTGCAGGAGTGATTGTTGTAAAGCATTTGATACTGCATCTACGTCATTCGTTACCCGACTCAATACATCCCCAAAAGACTGTGAATCAAAGAATGAAACAGGTAAACGGTTGATTTTCTCATCTAAATCTGCTCTTAAATCTTGCATCGCAGCCTGAACCACTTTAGTCATAAAGCGTTGTGAGAAGAGAATCGTAGCTTGATAAACCAAAGCACGAAGGAAATAAATCAGCATAATACGGTAGATAAACGGATAATTAATGCCCGCATTCGTCTCGTTACGCAGCATATCCGCCACATTATTACCAATTTCAGTAATGGCTAACCCCAAAATATAGGGCTCGGCCACATTCAAAATCGACATGACTACTGTTAAGAAAATAGCTGCGAAGAAATGAAGTTTGTAAGGTCTAATATAAGTCCATAATTGAAACAATTGACTTACTTTTTTCGGTTCACTCATGCTAACTCCTCCTCTCTCATTTGAGAAGCCGCAATATCATAGTAAATTTGGCTCGTTTTTAGCAGTTCTTTGTGTGTTCCTTCTGCTACAACTTTCCCTTCATTTAAGACAATAATCTTATCCGCATGAAGGATTGTGCTGACACGTTGCGCAACGATAATGACTGTTGAACGACCGGTTTCTTTTTTCAAACGACCGCGCAAGCGTTTATCCGTTTGATAGTCCAAAGCCGAAAAACTGTCGTCAAAGATATAAATATCCGGCCGACGCACAACCGCACGTGCGATTGACAATCTTTGCTTTTGTCCACCAGATAAGTTGCTTCCGCCTTCTGACAGATGCTCTTCAAATTTTTCTGTCTTATCCAAAATAAAATCTTTTGCTTGCGAAATATCAGAAGCTTCTTCCATTTCTAATTCAGTCGCATTCACTTTGCCGTAACGCAAGTTTTCAGCGATTGTTCCGGTAAATAGCAAGGATTTCTGAGGGATATAACCAATTTTTTGACGGAGTGCTTTCAAGTTATAATCACGTACATCATGTCCGTCAATAATGATGCGACCTGCGGTAACATCATAGAAGCGTGGAATTAATTGTAGAAGAGTCGACTTCCCACTTCCCGTACTTCCTATGAACGCAATGGTCTGCCCTGGTTCCAGCGAAAAGTTAACATTTTCGATAACCGGCGTTTCTTTATTGTCCGGATACGAGAATGAAACATTTTCAAAAGTGATGTAACCATGTGTTTCTGTTTCCGTAATGCCGGCTTCATTTGGCGAAATCGAGCTTACGGTATCGAAAACTTCTTGGATACGTGCTGCTGAAACTGCCGCACGTGGGTACATCATAAAGACGATAGCAAAGTTCAAGAATGAGTAAAGCGCGTGGAAACTGTATTCCACATAGGCAACCATGTTCCCTATTTGCAGATCGCCACTTTCAATTAGCGGCGCTCCCATAAAGACAATCGCAATAATAATCAAATTAATGATGTGAGAAAATAGCGGCTGCGTCCAGGCCATTAAATAGAAGAGACGACGACTGACAGTACTGTATGCCTCGTTCACAATGGCAAAACGTGACGATTGAAATTTCTCACGTACAAATGCTCTAACAACACGCAATCCGGTTAAGGATTCACGCAAAGTCAGGTTAATGTTATCTAAATTCTCTTGTTGCGCTTCAGACAAGGGACGGGATTTCTTACCAATAATTAAAACAAATATTAATAATGCCGGAAATGCCGGTATTAAAATAACAGATAACTCGCGACTTGTTTGGAAAATCATATAGAAGCTGGCAAACATCATCAATAATGTAGCTAATCCCAAACGTAAAACCATTTGTCCAAACTGCATCAAAATAAAAGCATCATTGGTTACGCGCGTAACTAATGATGAAACACCTAATTTATCAAACTCTTCATGGGAGAAGGTTTGAATTTTCTTATACATATCATTTCGCATTTCAGCTACCATATTTGTTGTTAAACGGCTGGTTGTATATGCAACCAAACTCCGCCCTAACAACCCGGCAACAGAAAATAATAACATCAAAATAATTGTCCTTGTAATAAACGATTGCTCTACACCAGCGATTGCGCCATCAATTAATTTTGCCAACATTGTCGGCAGGCCAAGTTCTACAAAAATAAAGCCAAAAGAACCCACAACATTCAAGAGCAGAATTAATCGGTATCGTTTAATATAACGCCATATTAAGCTCACTTTCCATCCTCCAGTTCATTTTTTTACATCCATCCCCCTAGTGTATCCAAAGTTTTGCAAAAGGTCTACAGGAATTTTACTTTATTTTGAAATGTGTTTTCAAGTAATTTAGTTAGATTTCTATGCGTACCTGTCTTGATTGTGGTAAACTGAGACTAGTAATTGTATAGAAAATACAATAATGGAACCGGTATGGAATTATTTTGTTTTTTCAATGCGAATTAAAAGAATTTTCAGGAGTGATTAAATATGTTATTTAAAGCAACATACCAAGTAAATAAATTCGATGTGCCTACAAGAGAAACGACACTATCGCTTTATTTGGAAGCAGAGAATGAAATTGAAGCAAGAAAAATTTTGGATAAACACACCCCCTACAATATTGAATTTATCCAACCTATAGAGGGTAAGCATTTAGAGTATGAGCAAAACCAACCTAACTTCGAAGTTACGGAGTTCCCTCAATGAAACCAAATATACGCAATAATGAAGTAGGAGTTTTTGCCTTAGGGGGTTTAGGCGAAATCGGTAAAAATATGTACGCCGTTCAATATCAAGACGAACTTATTATTCTTGATTCTGGCGTCATGTTCCCCGAAGATGATCTATTAGGAATTGACTATGTTATTCCAGACTACTCTTATCTCGTACAGAACAAAAACAAGATTAAAGGTCTCTTTATTTCTCACGGACACGAAGACCACATCGGTGGTATTCCTTTCCTACTAAAAGAATTAAATATTCCTATCTATGCGGGCGAAATCGCCTTAGCGCTTATCCGCAACAAGTTGGAAGAACACGGCCTCTTACGTGACGCTGTTCTCCATGAAATTAAAGACGACACAGTGATTAAGTTCCGCAAAACAAGCGTCAGCTTCTTCCGTACCACTCACAGTATTCCGGATACACGCGGAATTGTCGTGAAGACACCACCTGGTAACATTGTTTTTACCGGTGACTTCAAGTTTGATTTCACGCCCGTTGATGGAAGTCCTGCTGATTTGCACCGTCTTGCACAACTTGGTGATGAAGGCGTCCTATTGCTTCTAAGTGACAGTACAAACGCAGAAATTCCTGAGTTTACTAAATCTGAGCAAGTTGTGGGCCAGTCCCTATCCAACATTATTCAAAAAGTTGAAGGACGGATTATCTTTGCATCTTTCGCTTCAAACATCTCCCGTTTGCAACAGGTAGCTGAGGTTGCCATTGAAACAGGAAGAAAAATTGCTATTTTCGGTCGTAGTATGGAGAACTCTTTCCGCACTGCCCGGGAACTTGGTTATATTTCAGCACCGGATGATACTTTTATCGATGGCCGCGAATTGAACCAATACCCGGCCGACAAAGTATTGATCGTTTGTACCGGTTCTCAAGGTGAGCCAATGGCCGCTTTAAGTCGTATTTCGAATGGTACGCACCGTCAAATTACAATTCAACCATCTGACACAGTTATTTTCTCAAGTTCACCAATTCCTGGGAATACAGCGAGTGTAAACCGCGTAATCAACCAACTATTGGAAGCTGGCGCACATGTTATTCATGGTCGCTTAAACAATGTTCATACTTCTGGACACGGTGGACAACAAGAAATGAAACTGATGCTTCGTCTATTGAAGCCTAAATATTTCATGCCTGTCCATGGGGAATTCAGAATGTTGAAGATTCATGCTGGTCTAGCTGAACTATGTGGCGTACCGCGTGAAAATTGCTTCATCTTGGATAACGGTGAAATTATTGCTCTTACCAGCGATACAGCGCGTCCAGCGGGAGATTTTCCTGCAATGGATGTGTATGTAGATGGAAAAGGAATCGGTGATATCGGTAATATCGTTTTACGTGACCGTCGTATTCTTTCTCAAGATGGTTTAGTCGTTGTTGTTATGACAGTTGATTTTAATTCGCGCCAATTGGTTGCAGGTCCGGATATCCTTTCACGTGGTTTTATCTATATGCGTGAATCTGGCGACCTCATCAGTGAAGCGCAAGGAATCATCAAGAAAAACGTTAATGAAGCACTCGCTTCTAACAACAAATTAAACGAACGTCGCTTGAAAGATACGGTTATTGATGCCGTTCAACCTTTCTTGTATGAAAAAACAGAACGTCGCCCAATGATCGTTCCAGTTATCATGCCACTATAACGAAAACTATAAATCCCCTCGCTATCTTTATTCAGTAGCGAGGGGGTTTTTCTCTGTCCGGATTATGGGATTTTGATTGAAGTGCTAACTCAAATGCATTTTCCAGTTTGAGTTAGCACTTTTGTTGGAAAACACTGACTCAGAATCAAAATAACGTTTAAGTCGTCGTTTTTTAAAC
This sequence comes from Jeotgalibaca porci, assembly GCF_011299095.1. Classification (NCBI taxonomy): domain Bacteria; kingdom Bacillati; phylum Bacillota; class Bacilli; order Lactobacillales; family Carnobacteriaceae; genus Jeotgalibaca; species Jeotgalibaca porci. The sequence continues at coordinate 463,553 of NZ_CP049889.1, forward strand.
AAAAAAATAGAAAGACCAACAATTGGCCCTTCTGTTTTTATCTACTGTTCTCTTTTGTGATAGAGATAGTCTGGTTCATTTAATTTATCATCCATAATAACTTCTAGGTCATGACCACTGAAGAACCAGTCATCATTTTTTTCGATGAAGTATGGAATATTATTTAGTGTTGTAATCGCAAGAGGATCGTTTGGTTTGTCCACGATAATACCCAGTGAGAACCCTTCATGCAACGGACTGCTGCCATACACTTTCCCCAAGAAACGAACCCCGCTACCTTCTGGAATACCGATTTCTTCTTCAAACCATTTTTGTGCACGTTCATCAATAATAATTTTCATGATTATTTGCGTCGGAGTGATTATCCGACTCCCCCTCTCCAGGTGCTTTTGATAATACCATCATAACACAGCATTATAACTCTGTGTTAATTGTTTGTTCTGATATTAGCTATTCTGAGTGAAACACCTAGAAATACTGTATTATTTTACTAAGTCATGCTTGAAAGCATAAATGGTAGCTTGCGTTCTATCATCTACTTCTAATTTCGATAAGATATTTGAAACATGCGTTTTTACTGTCTTTAAAGTGATAAAAAGCTGATCAGCAATTTCTTGGTTCGAACAACCTTCAGCGATTAGTAACAGAACTTCCATTTCCCGAGCTGTTAAATCTTCGTGTAAGAAATGCGGAATTTTACGGGTCAAACGTTCCAACATTTTATCGGTTACTTGTGGCTCCAATACTCGTTCGCCTTTATAAGTCGAACGAATTGCATTCGCAATCTCATTCGCCGATGACGTCTTGAGCATATACCCCGCTGCTCCAGCTTCAAGGGCTGGGTACACTTTCTCGTCATCAATAAAGGAGGTTACAATAATTATTTTGGCTTCAGGCCATTCTTTTAAGATGGCTTTGGTTGATTCAATGCCGTCCATGACTTCCATAACTAAATCCATCAGAATAATATCTGGTCTTAAATCCAAGGCCATTTCATACCCAATTTGTCCGTTTTCACTTTCTCCAACGACGTTTATGTCATCTTGAATGGATAAGTAAGCGGAGTAGCCGAGGCGAACCATTTCGTGATCATCCACTATTAGTACATCTATCATTGCATCTTCCTCCTTAATCTTCCGTTGTATTCGGGATTCGAATGTCGATTATCGTTCCCTGTTTCGGGAAGCTGATAATTTTACACGTACCCCCCAGACCGCTTACACGCTCGCGTATATTCATTAGCCCATAATTTCCTGATTTTTTTACTTTTGTATCAAATCCAACCCCGTCATCGAAAACGCGTAAGTTGATATCCTGCTCATTTTGCAGAAGGTGAACTTCCAACGTTTTTGCTTTAGCGTGTCTCAATGTATTGGAAAGCAGTTCCTGAATAATCCGGAACAAATGATCTTCCACACCGGGGATTGTATCGATTGGCGAAATCTCCCATTTTAAATTAATCTGGACTTTGGTCTGTAGTTCCGTTAATAATTGCTCAATCCCTTTACGTAACGTTTTCCCTTCCAACTTAACGGGTCTTAAGTGAAGGAGTAAAGCACGCATCTCTGATTGTGATTCATTAATAATAGACTCGATTAACTTTAATGATTTTTGTGTTTTTTCTGGTAAAGTAGCTGACTGTTCATTCAGAGCGGAGAGCATCATCATCGCCGCAAAGAGTTGTTGGCTCACCGAGTCATGTAATTCTCTGGCGATTCGGTGTCTCTCATTTTCAAGAATTTCTTCTTTCGATTCATTTCCAAGCATCTGTGGAACACTACTTAATTCTTGCACTTCTCGCGAAAGCGAAAGTAACTTTTTGCGTAATTGTTCAACTTCTTCTTCAATCTGTTCTGAGCTAATTCCTACTCCGTGAAACAAATCAATTGCTTGAGTAGCACTATTATAGTTACCACTGTTTAATTGGTGAAGTCTTCCGCTTACATTTTTTTCCGTTTTAAATAGGGAATACGAAATAAGGATTGCTAATAAAAGTGCTAAAAAAAATACAATGGTCCCCAATAAAAATAGAACAGGAACATAGAAGTTCTCAACTTTCCAGAGGTCCCCCAAGGTTAGAACAGGTCGCAACGAGAAGAGTGTCGCCACAACTGTTAAAGACAAGACGACAAAGGTGACAAAGAATACTTTTAAGAAAGACGAACTTCTCATAAATAAATCACCTCAAAATCACCAAAGAATGAGCTTGATACTATTTTAATTTTACGTGTCGCAGTTGCATAATTTTTGCTGTACAGCGTAATGGATTCATTCGTTAAATGAAAAGGCTCATTGTCGAACAGTGCCAGCCCTTGGACTGCCGAATGTTGCAGACATATTCCCACGCCCATCGGAATGATAACACGCGTTTGTCCAATACCTTTGCGAATTAAAATGACGTTATCTTCGTCGGGTAATAACGTGTTGCCTAGATCGATAATCGTGTCGCCCATCAATACTGAAATGTTAATGTCATCCCATTCGAAAATAGAACTGCCGATTGTTGTATCGCCCAACCACTTCTGTTTGCGTCGTTTACCGGATCGATTAGTCGGCTCGACCACTTCAACGCCGTAATACTGCTTCTTCTTCCAAGGCGCATTAAATGATGTCCCTAAATTCAAAGTTTCCATGATGTTACCGCCATTGATAACAAAGAAAATCACAGCTACCGCCAACATCACCCAAATAGTAACGGTTGAGAGAACACTTAAAATAATAAAAAACCATCCCACCCAATGTCTGAGTGTGCGCTTTTCAAATGCTCCCTTACTAGCTCTAGTCATAATTAACCCAATAAGCAATAATATTAACAGTTCCCAATCTTGTACTAATTGAAAAGCAGTTAATAAAAGAAGCAACCCTTCAATAATTAAAAATAGTTTTGTAAGTCCTTTACCCAATTGCTTCCCCCCCTATCTTGGTCATTTTCTCCATTATACTTGAATTTACAAGTCCTGTACGGCTTCAAAAGGTTGATTGGCGTCTCGGTCTAAGGTCGTACTTTTTATATTAATTAAATTTTACCATAACATAGAAAAAGACCAAATCACTCATCAATGGATTTGGTCTGCGTTTATTATAAAACAGTCACGTTTACGATTTTAACTTTCATATCGCCACCTGGAGTAGCAATTGAAACTTCGTCGCCTACACGTTTGCCAAGCAATGCTTTCGCGATTGGCGAGTCATTTGAAATTTTGCCTTGTAGTGGATTTGCTTCTGCACTACCAACGATTGAATAAGATTCTTCTTCTTCATCCGGTAATTCTACAAAGGTAACTGTTCTTCCTAAAGATACGATGTCTGCTTCCACGTTTTTGTCATCAATGATTTCTGCGAAACGAATCATTTTTTCAAGAGAAGAAATACGTCCTTCTACAAAAGCTTGCTCATCTTTAGCAGATTCGTACTCAGAGTTTTCTGATAAATCCCCGTAACTACGCGCAATCTTAATACGTTCTACGATTTCTTTACGTTTATTAATTTTTAAATCTTCTAATTCTTCTTCTAGTTTTTGCTTACCTTCTAGAGTCATTGGATATACTTTCTCTATCATCATTTATTTCTCCTTCGTATTTAAATCTTTACCTAATAAAGTAGCGATTCTGTCCTAAAATCTAACAAAGCAGGCATTTGCAGTAGCAAATACCTGTTTGAGCGCGCTTCTATTAGTCATTACAATGGTAATAAAATACCATCTTATTACAAAAAATGCAATATCTAAATAATTATTTATTATAAAGACAATCTTTCTCAGTTAATCTATTAATATCGATGCAATTTTTGTAGTCATTAAGTCGATAGCAACTTGGTTTTTTCCGCCTTCAGGTATGATAATATCAGCGAATTTCTTAGTTGGCTCGATAAATTGATGGTGCATCGGTTTAACAACATTGAGATACTGTTCAATGACACTATCCAATGTTCTGCCCCGTTCTTCGATATCACGTTTAATACGACGGATAATACGAATATCATCATCTGTATCAACATATACCTTAATATCCATCAAATTACGTAGACGTTCATCTTCTAGAATCAAGATACCTTCGACAATAATAACGTCTTTTGGTTCACGATGAATCGTTTGAGCACTGCGCGTATGTTCAGCGTAGTCATAAACGGGTTGATCAATCTCTTTCCAAGCAATTAGGCTCTCTAAATCTTCGATAAAACGGTCGTTATCAAAGGCAAAAGGATGATCATAGTTTGTTTTCAGACGTTCTGAAAACGGTAAATGACTTTGATCTTTGTAGTAATAATCTTGTTCTAACAGTAGAATCGATAAATCAGAAAACTTCTCAAATATCGCACGACTAACACTCGTCTTCCCACTGCCCGACCCTCCAGTTACTCCAATTACAATAGGCTTTTTCACGGTGTCGGCTTCCTCTCTTATTCTTCAGTTGGTTCTTGAATATACAAATCTTGGTATTCAAGGTGTTGCTCATATGTTTCGGAGAAATAAACTTCTCCTGTCTCTAAATCGGCTAGGAAATAAAGATAATCGCCATCAATTGGATTCAAAGTTGCTTGAATCGCTTGTTCACTCGGATTATCAAACGGACCAGGTCCAAATCCTTTATTTATATATAAGTTATAGGGCGAATCAACTTCTGTATCAGCGATTGTGACATACTCAGTATGTTTGTCAAGAGCATACAGCAAACTGATATCAGATTGTAGTGCCATATCATCTTCCAAACGATTGAAAAATACATCCGCAATCATTTGACGGTCTTCATAGGCAATTCCTTCTTTTTCAACAAGTGATGCCAAAGTCAAAATTTCATGAACTGTATAACCGCTCGCTTTAATCTTTTCTTGATACGTTTTAAGAACTTCATCTGTTTTTTGAACCATCACTTCAATCATGTCTTCTGGTTCATAGGTAGACATATAATCGTAAGTTGCGGGGAAAATGTATCCTTCCAACTTATATAAGATCTCTTCATTTTTAACAGCTTCCGTAATCGTATTCGGATATTCGGCTATCAAGGAATCAATAAACGTTTCATTATTGATTGCATCCAAAAATTCTTTTTCAGTAAAGTCTGTTTTAGCTGCAAACTCTGCCGCAATTTCTTTTACCGTTGCGCCTTCGCGAACAAGAATCTTGTAATCTTCTGAAACAGGCGTAGCTGTTCCACCTTCTTCCAGCACTTCAATGATATCGTCTAAATCCATTGCTGGCGAAACTTGATAGAATCCAGCTTTAAATTCAGGTACGCTCTTTGTTTTCATATAGTAACTAAAAACAGTCCCGTCTTTAATAATACCTTTTTCTTCTAGAATTTCGGCAATGCCCGATGTTGATGTTCCCAAGGGAATTTCGACTTCATGCAGTTCCGACTCTTCTGGATTCAACGGTTTCAAAGCCGTATTGATATAGTTATAGCCTACCACCCCGATGATTAGGACGAGCAGTGAAACGATAAATATAATCGAAAAAACAATTTTTCGTATCAATGAATTTTCTTTTTTACGAACTTCGAAACGGTCGTTTCTTGTTTGTCGTACTTCTTCTCTTTTGGGAGTCTCTGACTCCGGTAAGCTCCCAGGTTGATTGGTATGTTTATCTACCAAAATCTAACCTCCTCATTTAACATCATTTTGTCGTCATGTCTTATAACTCAAATCATTATACATGATAACATAAAAAAAATGAACTTTTTATCGGATTTGTCAACAAGATTAAAGAGGCTGGAGTATTCTCCAGCCTCTTCAAATAGAAAGCTCTTTTTATTCTTCTTCGTCTTCGATAAACGTATTTAGAACTTCTTCAATCATATCCCACTCTTCTTCAGTTTCGATTGGTTCTAAATCGCCTTCTGTTCCGTCTTCGTTTTCAATGTAAGAGAATGCTTGTAGTTCAATCTCATCCTCTTCAGGAATTCCTGCAGGATAAACAAGAACGTATGATTTGCCAAAATCTTCTGAATCGAAAGTAAATAAAATTTCGTAAAGTTCTTCGTTCCCATGCTCATCAACGATAGTAATATGTTCGTGGTCATGGTGATCGTGGTCGTGATTATGGTCGTGATTATGGTCGTGATTATGTTCTGTCATGTTAACACCTCTTATTATTAATGTGAATCTAAATAGTTTTGCAACAATATAACAGCTGCGACTTTATCAATCACTTTTTTGCGTTTCTTTCGTGAAACGTTCCCTTCATTGATTAACATCTTCTCAGCCTGAACGGTCGTTAGCCGCTCATCTACGTAGTCTACTGGCAGTCCTGTTTCCAGTTCTACCATTCTACCATAAGCCATTGATGCTTCTGCTCGTGGGCCGATGGTATTATTCATATTTTTAGGAAAGCCAATAATGACTTTTGAAACTTCGTATTCAGCTATTAACTCTTTTAATCGTGTCACACCAAATTCTCCGGCAGCTTCATCGATGGAGATAATTTCTACACCTTGCGCAGTCCAGCCCATTAAATCACTGACTGCTACACCAACCGTTTTTGATCCGACATCAAGTCCCATCAATCTCATTAATGGCCACTCTCATCAATCGAAAGATAATTCTTTAATAGCTCTTCCATTATTTCATCTCTTTCGAAACGACGAATCAAGTTCCGAGCATCATTATGACGCGGAATATATGCAGGGTCGCCCGATAATAAAAAGCCAACTATTTGGTTGTTTGGGTTATAGCCTTTTTCTTCTAGCGCCTGATATACAATCGTCAAGGTATCTTTAACATTATTCTTGTCACGATCGCCGAGGTTGAATAGCATTGTTTCATCTTTTGAATTCATACAGACACCCCAATTTCTATGATATCTATATTTTACAGAACTTACGCCAAAACTACAACCCAATGCGCCAAACTTATGAAAACATTATCATTCAGCCAGCCATGTTCCAACGCGTTCAATCGCTTGCGGAATCCCTGCTGGATTTTTTCCGCCGGCTTGTGCCATATCCGGACGGCCGCCACCGCCGCCGCCAACAAGTGGTGCGATTTCCTTAATCAAATCGCCTGCTTTTACTGTGCCGATTTTATCTTTCGCAACAGCTGCCAACAAGCTAACTTTGCCGTCCAAATCAGATGCAGCAACAAAAACATCACTCACTGCTTTTTGACGCCATTGGTCTGCTAATTCACGTAAATCATTCATACCTTGATTCTTTGTTTGGTATGTAATGTACGTAATTCCATTCGCTTCTTTGATATCAGCAAAAATATCTTGTGATTCCATCGCCAACAGTTTCGCACGAAGTGAATCCTTTTCTGATTCAGAATCTTTCAATTCTTGTCTCAAGGCTTCGATTTTACCTGTTACTTCTTTCGTTTGTTGCGCTTTTACGAGACGTGCGGCTGCTAATAACTCTTCTTCTTTTTCACGGAAGTATTCGTAGGCTGCTTGGCCAGTAATCGCTTCGATACGGCGAACGCCTGCACCGATACCAGACTCAGAAAGAATCTTAAATACGCCAATTTCCTGACTGTTTTGTACGTGGATACCACCACACAACTCGACAGAATAACCTGCAACATCAACGACACGTACTTCGCTGCCGTATTTCTCACCAAAGAGTGCCATTGCACCCATTTCTTTAGCTTTATCAATTGTCGTTTCAACTGTTACAACAGGTAATGCATCCCAAATCTTTTGATTCACGATGCGTTCCATCTCGCTTAATTCTTCCTGTGTTGCTTGTCCGAAGTGCGTAAAGTCAAAACGCAAATGATTTGGTGCAACAAGGGATCCAGCTTGATTTGCGTGTGTTCCTAAGACATCTTTAAGTGCTTGATGCAACAAGTGAGTAGCAGTATGGTTTTTTGTAATACCACGACGACGGTTTTCATCTACTTGTAGGAAATATGTTTGGTTGCTGTTTAAGTCCATATTCATTTCAGCAGTGTGTAAATGTTGACCATTTGGTGCACGTTTCACATCCACAATCGTTGCAACAATCTCGCCATTTTCAGCTTTAATAACTCCCATATCAGCAGCCTGTCCACCCATTTCAGCATAGAAAGGTGTTGTTTTGAAAATCAATTGTGCTGTGTTTCCTGCTGATGCAGACTCTTTAATTTCATCATTTTCGATGACAACAAGTAATTCAGATGAAAGACTTGTCTTATCGTAGCCATCAAATGTACTTTCAACGGTAATATCGCCTAAGACAGCGGATTGAACCGAGAAAGAGTCTTCCACTTGACGAGCTGCACGTGCACGATTCCGTTGGCTTTGCATTTCTTCATTAAAGCCATCTTTATCAACAGTAAAGCCTTTTTCTTCAGCATATTCTTCTGTTAATTCCAACGGGAAGCCAAATGTATCGTACAGTTTAAAAGCATCCGTTCCTGAAATGACAGTCGTTTTTGTTTCAGTCATCGTGTTGAAAACCTCATGTAGGATGTCCAAGCCTCCGTGAATGGTTTCTTGGAAACGTTGCTCTTCATTTGTAATAACTTTGATAATGAAATCACAGTCAGTCTCAACTTCCGGATAGTAACCTTTCATAATCTCAGCTACAACCGGTACCAGTTCAAACAAGAATAAACGGTTGATTCCTAATTTTTGACCGTGCATAACAGAACGACGAATCAAACGACGTAAGATGTAACCGCGGCCTTCATTAGATGGCAACGCGCGATCACCAATCGCAAAGCTGACAGCACGCACATGGTCGGCAATTACTTTGAATGAAATATCTGTTTTTGGATTATCACCGTATTTAACGCTGCCAGATAATGCTTCAATTTTACGGATAATTGGCATGAATAAGTCCGTTTCGAAGTTCGTTGGTGTGTTTTGAATCACTGAAGTTACACGTTCAAGACCCATTCCTGTATCAACGTTTTTATGTGGCAACGGCTCATAGCTGCCATCTGGCATATGGTTAAATTCTGAGAATACCAAGTTCCAAATTTCCAAATACCGTTCATTTTCTCCACCTGGATACATTTCAGGATCACCATCCGGTAAGTCTTGATATGCTACACCGCGGTCATAGAAAATTTCCGTACAAGGACCACATGGACCTGCGCCAATATCCCAGAAGTTATCTTCAAATGGCACAATATGGCTTTCAGGTAAGCCTACTTTTTCTTTCCAAATGCGTTTTGTGTCTTCATCTTTCGGATAGTATGTAACATAAAGAAGTTCTGGATCGAACGCCAACCATTCTTTGCTGGTTAGGAGTTCCCATGCCCAAGGAATTGCTTCTTCTTTAAAGTAGTCACCAATTGAGAAGTTCCCCAACATTTCAAATAATGTATGGTGACGTGCGGTCACGCCAACGTTTTCAATATCATTGGTACGAATACTTTTTTGTGAGTTTGTGATTCTTGGGTTATCTGGTACAACAGAACCATCGAAATATTTTTTCAATGTTGCAACACCGGAGTTAATCCATAGTAAAGTTGGATCGTTCACTGGAACTAATGAAGCACTTGGTTCAATTTTGTGCCCTTTTGATGCCCAAAAATCCAAATACATTTTACGGATTTCACTGCTCGTAAGATTTTTCATTATTAAATCATCCTTTTCTGAGTGGTTTCGTGAAAAAAATAAAACACCCCATTGCATTCAAGGGCGTTTTACCGCGGTACCACCTTGATTGCAATGGAATGTTATTCATTCATCATCACGTCTTCATACCGATAACGCTGGTAGCGACGATATTTCTATCGTATATTAAAAAGGGAGCATCATCTGAAGCACTGCCTTTCACCGGGTGGCAGAATCTCTGGTTCGTATCAAACGATATGGCCTTTTCAGTCGCATTTAGTATAGCTAAATTTATGCATTCTAGCAAGTACCTACGCATAATTTTCTGATATACTTAGGCTATCACTTAAATTTAAAGAGGTTATGGCATGGACGTATATTATCATATCATCGCAAATTTCAATGCAGGTTCTGGAAAAGGGAAACGCATTGGTTTTGAAGTCGAAAAAATACTGAATAACAGAAACATCCCTTTTGTCTTCCATCAGACAAAATATCCAAATCACGGCTTTGAGATTGCTCAAAAATTAGGCCAGACGCTTTCTGATGCTGCTAATCGCATTATCGTAATTGGTGGAGATGGAACGTTACATGAAGTGGTCAGTGGCTTGCATGCAGTTGAAAGCACACTGCCTATTGGCTACCTTCCGGCAGGTACCGGGAACGATTTTGCCCGCTCTGTTGGGTTAACAAAAGATGCCAAAAAAGGCTTGTTGGCAATTTTAGAAGCGAAGACACCAGTTGAAATAGAATGCATGAAATACCATGACCATTTGCATAACAAAGTGGGAATTGGCTTAAATAGTATGGGCTTTGGGTTAGATGCTGAAGTGAATGCGCTCGCTGGCGAAAATAAATCCACCGCTCATGTACCTGCTCCCTTTAATCTTGAAAGTTCATCTTATTTAACAAAGATTGTGGATGCCTTTAAAGAACGTACTACCTATTCAGTGGACGTGACTGTTGACGGGGTTTCTAATACTTATGAGGCTGTTATGGTTACAGGCGTAATGAATCATCCTTATTTCGGCGGCGGAATTAAAATCGATCCGCTTTCAAAAATGAACAATAACGAACTGGCGGTCATGATTATTTTTAATCTGAGTTTCCTCACCCTTCTGCGAATTTTCCCACTCGTTTTGACGACCGGTGGCCATATCAAAACCAAGTATTTTAAACGCATCAGTGGCAAAGAAATTTCTATCCGCCTACACGATTCAGCGTTGGGGCAAGTAGATGGTGAAGTGATGCCTAAAGCTGCCTACCAGATGGAATACACACTTACTTCCTTTCAACTATGGCGTTAAAACAGAGTGGGAAAAAAGGCAGCCCCGAATCACTGGAGTGACGTCGGGACTGCCTTTTTGAGCATGTTTACGAAACCCTTGTTCGTATATAGGACAGAGAGGCTGGGATTATTTCCCCAGTCGTTTTTTTATTTCATAAACTGATACGGTGTCACACCTTCCATCCCAATCATCGGATTAATTTCCTGACCTAATACCATATCAATAGAGAGTGTAAAATTCTTTGGTTTCGAAGGCTCAAGGGCTTTCGGCTCATCAACGGTAAATATAATTTTATCACTTTCACTATTCCTTAAGAGTTTCTCGACCAGCATTGTACGGCGCAAGTCGCCCGCATTTTCGGTTGCGAAACGAAAGGCTCCTTCATCACCGCAAAGGATAAGTTTATTTTTACTCCGTGTTATCGCTGTATATAATAGATTACGGCGCAACATACGCCCATACTGCTTAACCATCGGGAGGATAACCATATTGAACTCGCTCCCTTGGGCCTTATGAATCGAACAACAATAAGCCAAAGTAAATTTACTCCAATCCGTTTTCTGATATGTGACTTCAGTTGCATCGAAAAGAACTGTTATTTCGTCTACTTTATCCTCTGTTTCTTTCGCAAGCTGAATACTGGTTATTTCACCGATGTCTCCATTAAAGACATTCAACTCCGGTTGGTTGACAAGTTGCAATACTTTATCCCCGACGCGATAAACAAAGTCAAAGTGCTTTACTTCCCGTCGTTTATTATCTGTATTGGGATTTAAGATTTCTTGCATCATCGTATTAAGAGCATTGATTCCTGCGGGGCCTTTATACATCGGAGCCAAAATTTGGATATCCTTAGATGTAAATCCTTTCGCTTTTGCTTTCTCAACGACAATACGAATCAACGGTTCAATTTGCGCCGCCTGACACGGGAAATAGGAACGATCGGATTGGTTTATGTTAAAGTCAGCTGGTAATTTACCATTCTTAATATCATGCGCCAATGGAATAATGGATGAACCGCCGGCTTGTCGATAAATTTGTTCCAACTCAATTTGCGGAATAACAGCACTGGCCAACAGATCATGCAGAACTTGACCAGGACCGACTGAAGGCAGTTGATCTTTATCTCCTACAATGATTACTTGCATCCCCGGTGGTATCGACTTCAGCAAGCGATGCAATAGCCAAGTATCAATCATGGACGCTTCATCAATAATCAGCAGTTTCCCTTCCAATTCAGCAGTATAAACATCTTCATTCGGATTCTCTTGACCGGTTAAACCAAGCAAACGGTGAATCGTACTGCTCTGAATTCCGGTCATTTCGTTCATACGTTTAGCCGCACGACCAGTCGGTGCAGCCATAATGATTGGGAAAATACCTTCATGATATTCTAAAGGATTAGCCGGGAGCCCATTTAATTCGCAGAACAGTTTTACTATTCCATTTAAAACAGTCGTCTTCCCTGTTCCGGGGCCACCAGTTAAAATAAAGAAAGCACTTGAAATCGCTTGGGTAATCGCATGTGCTTGGACAGCATCATACGTGATGCCAAGTTCCTTTTGCATCTTATGAATTTCTTTTTCTAAATCGACTCCTGGATACTCGATCGCCTGTTTTCTATTTAGTAAGCGATCCAAACTGCCGGCAATCCCCTCTTCTGAAAAGTACAATGAAGGGAGGGCAAATCGTTTTTGATCTTCGATGATTTTCATATCTTGAACCATTTCAACCAATGCTTCAATTAACTGAGAATCTTCTATTATAAAGCGGCGAGATGATTCGAGCAGCTGCAACGCACGCGTCATCAACTCCTCACTTTCAACGTATGTATCACCATTTGAAAGACAAAGTTCATTTACTGTCGCCAACAATGCTCCTTTAATCCGGTTTTTATCATCAGCAGGAAATCCGAGATCTTCCGCTAAACGGTCTGCTGTCCTGAACCCCATCCCCTCAATGTCTTCCACAAGTTGATAAGGATTCTCACGGATCGTTTTCAAGGTCTCTGTTTTATAAAAATTCATGATGGTCGCTGCCATATTATTGCTAAAGCCATAATTCGCCAGCTCAATCAGTGTTTTTTCAGTTCCTTGGCTTTGTTGTAGAACGTCGTGGATTAACTCCTGCTTTTGCTTCGTTAGTCCACTAATCGCTGCCAATGAATCGGGATCATCCAAAATCGCATCGATGGTATTTTCTCCAAAGTGTTCAACAATTTTCTCCGCTGTCCGCTTACCGATACCTGGGAAACGGTCACTCGATAAATAGCCGATCAAACCGTTTTTTCCGGTTGGCTTCTCACGTTCATAGCTAATTGCTTGGAATTGGGTACCATAACGTGGGTGATTAATAACATTTCCTACAAAACGGTAATGTGTATCTGTTGTAATTTCGCCAAAATTCCCCGTAATGACAATTTCATCTTTTTCTGTTTTAAAATTACATTCTTCAATTTCAAGAAGGATTACTTTATAGAAGTTAGATGGGTTTTCGAAGAATATAGCTTTCATTTCTCCGGCAACATAAGGTTGTTCATTCAGTTCCACGCCATCTTTCTCCTCTCTATTTATTCTTTAGTTATTATCATACCATTATCTGGAGAGTTAAAAAATAAAAACTGGTCATGATTGCTCTAACATGTCCGGGGTTGGTCGGTAAACCGGTCATGATTACTCTAACATGTCCGGATTGAGACGCTAAACCGGTCATGATTACTCTACCATGTCCGGGGTTGGTCGGTAAACCGGTCATGATTACTCTGACATGTCCGGGGTTGGTCGGTAAACCGGTCATGATTACTCTAACATGTCCGGATTGAGACGCTAAACCGGTCATGATTGCTCTAACATGTCCGGATTGAGACGCTAAACCGGTCATGATTGCTCTGACATGTCCGATTTTAGCTTCATCAAGAAAAAAAGCACCTCCACATTGGAAGTGCTCGTTATTCTATACGTATTGCAATTCAGTCGTTGCTTGGAATGCTTTGTCAATTGTACCGCCACCTAGACATTCTAGGCCGTCGTAAAATACGACTGCTTGTCCGGGAGTAATCGCACGAACCGGCTCATCAAAAACAACTGTTGCTTCTGTTTGGTCTTCGTTCAATGTTACCGTTACGCCGGTATCTTGTTGGCGGTAACGGAATTTAGCCGTACATTTGAATGTTGTTGGCATTTTTTTATCCGTTGTGAAATGAACATCCGTTGCAAATAAGCTTTCTGCGTATAACCGTTCATGGTGATAGCCTTGGCCTACGTACAATGTGTTCGTTTCTAAGTCTTTCCCGATTACAAACCATGGATCTGTTGAATCGCCGCTTCCGCCGATTCCCAAGCCTTTACGCTGACCAATTGTATAATACATCAGGCCGGCATGGTCGCCCATTTTTTTGCCATCCAAAGTCAACATAGGTCCGGATTGTGCTGGCAAGTAATTAGTTAAAAATTCTGTGAAGTTCTTTTCGCCGATAAAGCAAATACCCGTTGAATCTTTCTTCTTAGCTGTAGCCAAACCTGCTTCTTCTGCAATGCGGCGTACTTCAGATTTTTGCATACCTCCCAATGGGAATAGCGTTTTAGATAATTGTTCTTGGGAAAGTTGGTTTAAGAAATACGTTTGGTCCTTATTATTATCCAGACCTCTCAGCATACTTGTCGTACCGTCTTCATTACGCTTCACTTGTGCGTAGTGACCTGTTGCTACAAAGTCAGCACCTAAATCAATAGCGTAATCCAAGAACGCACGGAATTTGATTTCTTTATTACACATAACATCAGGATTCGGAGTGCGACCTTTTTTATACTCATCCAAGAAATATTCGAATACTTTATCCCAATATTCTTTTTCAAAGTTAACAGAATAATATGGAATTCCGATTTGTTGTGCGACAGCTTGGACATCTTTATAATCTTCTGTTGCTGTACAGAATCCAAATTCATCTGTATCATCCCAATTCTTCATAAAAATACCGATCACGTCATAGCCCTGCTCTTTTAGCAATAAGGCAGTAACAGAAGAATCAACGCCACCACTCATACCCACAACAACACGTGTCTTTTTATTTTCCGTCATTGTCACAATCTCCTTTCGATTTTTATAATCACTTCCAAAAAATAAGTGATTAATATACAAATAGAAATAATACACTAAACCCGGCTTTATTTCAAGTACTTAGCTCCATTTAAAAAACGCTCCGCTAAAGCGAAACGTTCTGTTATTCATATAAACTTAATCGAAGTAAAGTGCCTCACCTTTATTCATCCAAGCGTAAGTGAAGCCAATAATTAAGCCCCCACCTATATAATTACCAATTGTAGCGAAGAAAAAGTTATTTAGAACTGAACTGACTGTCATTTCAGCAATTCCGCCACCAAAGAATACCATCGCAAATGAAGAGAAGTTAGCAATAACGTGTTCATAACCTAAGAATGCGAAGAAAGCGATAATGAACTGGATTGCTATTATTTTACCGGCATCATCTTTAATCCGCGCAGAAGCAACAATCGCAGTATTAACAATAACATTGGCAAAGATTCCTTCTATTAGAATTTGGAAGGCAGGTTTAGATAATTTGATTGCAACTGTTTCGGCTAAATAATGGCTCGCGTTAAAATCAAGAAATACACCTGTACGCATTACTAATGCGCCAGAAATAATCCCACCAATCAAGTTACCTACTATACAAACTAAGAGAATCTGAAGAGCTCGCTTAGGCTTAATACTCTTGCGACTAGCGCCCGCCGTTAAATACATCATATTACTCGTACCTAATTCAGCACCCATATATATAATCATAATCAATGCCCAGCTAAACAGCATTGCATAAACAAACTTACCGAGATCCGGGTGAATATGATTCGCCTTTTCCGCCGCTACTACAGCGATTGCGGTTCCTATTGTTAGGTACATCCCTGCGAACATTGCGCGTACAACATATTTCCAGATAGAATTCTCAAACAGGTGTGATTTCTTGGTGACACTATTATCAATCAAACCCATCAGTCCGTGATTGCCCAGTTCCAAAACATTCAACCTCCATAATGTGATTTACTGAACTAGTATACCACGGAAAGTATTGAGGGGGAACAGCATTCGTCGTTATTTTGGATGGTAATTAGTCACACATATAATATAATTCCAGTTCTTTAATCTTGAAGCGTTCCATCAAAGCGCGAATGAATTTCTCATCGGTGTCCGTTTCAAATTCAAACACGACTTCCTTCGTATCACTCGTAATGATTCGATAAGTTTGATTAGCTTGGTCATTCTGATAATCCAATTCCATCAAGTTGTCTTTAACCGCTGCTTTTTTTGTACTTGCGACTTCCAGTGTGTAAAGCGCGTTGAATTCTTTTAGTGTTAGTGCTTTATTTTTCATATTCTCTATCTCCTTCAATGACTATTAGTATAAAAAGCAGTCAGAAATGAAGCTGTTCACTTCTCTGACTGCTTTTATTCAGCTTTATGCTTCTTCAAAAATACCTTCTGTGATGAAATGAGCCATAATATACTCGAAGTGTTCCACCAATTGGCTCATGTTTGTATTTCCATAAATATCAATGGCTTTAAGTCCATTTACAGTTGTTGTTGATAACTTCACACCTGAAAAGTCGCCTGCTATCGTAATTTTTAGTAATGCGCCGGCTTTATTCGTTTTATCGGTATTCAAGCTGCGTGTATAAAGAAAGTTGCCAGACTTTGTCTCTTGGAAACCGTGATCTCTCAGTGTGTAACGTTTGACTGCAGAGTTAAGTCGGTATTGCTTTGCTGAACCTTTCAAACTTGCTGTTTGTGCGAATGCCATATAATACCCTCCTGAACTAGTAACTACTTAGTTTATATATTTTTCTTGCAATGAAGCAATCATTTCTACAAATATAGCTATTTCCTCTAATGTGTTCGTTGCGCCGAATGAAATGCGCACAGATTCGCCAATACGCGTAGCTTCAGTGCCAAACATCGCTGTCAACACATGGCTCGGCTCTAAACTACCGGCTGTACAAGCAGATCCTGCGGAAATCATTATCCCTTTCAAATCACATTGAATTAGAAATTTATCCGATTTTAAAAATGGGAACCAGATGTTTAGGATGTGGGGAACACTCGCTCCACTATCGCCATTGAGAGAATAAGCAACATTTTTTTCTTGTAACTGTGACAAGAAATACCCGCGTAAGGCTTTCTTATGTGTATCGTCGGCTTCTCTATTTTGGAGCATCTTTCGGACAGCTGTCGCAAATCCGTGAATATAGGCAGTATTTTCTGTCCCTGCACGGTGATCATTTTCTTGGGTCCCACCATGTAAGTAATTCGGTAAATGCAACTCATTGCGGCGGTATAAAAAACCAATCCCTTTCGGACCATTAATTTTATGCGCTGTTGTTGCCAACATATCAATGTGAGCGGCTTCGACATCAATTCGAAGTGCACCGTAAGCTTGCACAGCATCGGTATGGAAATAAGCGGAATGGTCTGCGACTACTGCACCAATTTCTTCAATAGGATTAATGCTCCCGACTTCGTTATTTACATAAATGATGGAAACTAAAATAGTGTCCGGGCGTAAGGCCTCTGCTACTTGTCTAGCTGTGACACGTCCGGTTTCATCCACCGGCAGATATGTCACTTCAAATCCCAAGGTTTCCAAGTATTGCATAGGATACAAGACCGAGTGATGTTCAATAGCAGTAGTGATTAAATGCCTTCCCTTATCTTTTAAAGCCAAGGCTGTTCCAATAATTGCTGTATTGTTTGATTCTGTTGCCCCGCTCGTAATGATGAGGTCTGCAGGTTTTGCCTGTATTGATTGTGCAAGTATACGGCGGGCTTCATCAACCAATTGGCGGGCTTCACGCCCTTTTTGATAGAGACTGGATGGATTGCCATAAACATTTTCCAGTGTATCTGTGATGGCAGCCCGAACATCCGAATCAACCGGCGTTGTCGCTGCATGATCAAAATAAATCATCTTATTCCTTCTTTCTATCGTACCTCTGAACCCAGGTAGCTTTCGAGCCAATTCACGAGATTATCTCGCAGGGAGAGTTCCGCTTCATTAAAACCTGCTTCACTGTTTGTTGAAGTTTGATTCAAGTTCTTTGTCGCTTCTGCTACGTTTGTCTTTACGAAAAATTGATACGCGGCCTTAGTTACTTTTGAATGGTCATAATAATTTTTTAGTAATGGATACGATTCAATTTGAGCCATCAGTTGCTCCGCTTCTTTTTTACGTCCAAAAATTGCATGGATAAACAAGATTTCACTCGCAAGAATACGGGCATACGGAGAAGCTAAGTAGTTCCAATTTGCTTGATAGGCTTGTAAAAGTTTATCAGCTTTTTCAAAATCCAGTTCTGCTACATACTTTTGATAAGCAATCAGTAAGATATACTCGCCCATTTTTGATTCTGTATACGTGCCATCCCCAATTTCAGAGAAGTAAGAATCGGGAATCTCCGAAAATTCTTTCCCTTCTTCGAACAATGCCGCTAATTCGAGTTGCTTAAAGTAGAGCGTACGTGAGACTTCTGACTTACGTAGTTCACGAATAACACCGCCATCGGTAAATGAATAAGGCAGGACATTCGCCATAAATAAGAGAAATGGCGGTATACTTAGCGCAAAAAAAGTGAAGCTTATTGTTCCAGGAATAATAAATGAACCCAAGTAAAACAAGGAAGCAGTTAGAAAGTTAACAATTAACCCACCCGCTAAATAAAGAAAATACGGTTTCTCCTTATAAGTACCTTTAACTGGCGGCTGCATCAGGCATTGTCCCATCATTCCGGGTATGCGATTTCCAAGCTTGGAAAATGTCTTCTTTTTTGCTTCATATCGGAAATACGGCAGTTGGAAATAAATTAGTTGATATCCGGTCATTTTCCCAAAAACATAATGTCCCAGTTCGTGCAAAATGATATGCACATAACTGGAATAGACCGCAATCAAAGCAACGATAGCCAATTGAATGAAGGGAACAGAATTAACAAATCCCTGTATCGTCAAATCATTCCCAACCAGATAGCCTGCTCCCAATGCTAAAACCGCTACAAACGTTAGTAATTTGGAAGTGATTTTCATGATTGGTCCCCCTTAACAGCCATTTCAGGGAATAACAGATCCAGTACATCCAATGTTAGACGTTGCCCTTTTCCTTCATGCGGATAAATATGCATCATCATCGCTGGATTAAAGTTTGCCTCAATAACGCCGTAACCAGGTTCCGCTTCTGTCGCCGGTTTCGTATAATCTGGAATCATCATATCAACACCGGAGAATGTCGCTCCCATTGCTTTCGCAATACCGACTGCGATTTCTTTGTATGTTTCGTGCATTTCCTCCGTCATATCGATGGAGTCTCCACCCGTACTAATATTTGAATTGTCACGCAAATAAACCGTTGTACCCTCAGATGGAACATCCGTCATGACGTATCCTTGTTCAGCCAAGGCTAATTGCTCTATCTTACCAAGCTCAATCAGTGTCAATGGCGTCCGGTGATTCTTTCCGCGTAAAGGATCTTCATTTTTCATGTTCACTAACGCTTCAATCGTATGCGTGCCATCCCCCACAACGTTTGCCGGGATACGCAACAACACTGCTTTTGTTTCGTTACCCGCTACGAAGAAACGATACTCCGTTCCCGGTACAAAATCCTCTACCAAAACAGCAGAGTCTTCCTCAAACGCAATCTCAATCGCCTTACGATAATTCTCTTCGCTCGCACCCTCTTTAAAGATGGAAATACCCAATCCGTAGTTCGTCGATTTTGGCTTCACTACAAAACGCTTGTTGTTGAACAAGCCATAATCACGGAAGGCTTCTTCTGCATTATGATATTCCATACTGTCTGGAACAATAAAACCATTCTTAGCCAGAATTTTTTTGGTAACCACTTTATTTGCCATCACTAATGAAGAAATATAGGTATCGAGTGATGTCATATTACCGTTTTTTACATATTCCAAATGGTCTTTATATTTCAAGGAAAGGAACTGATCTTCTGTATCCAAAACTTCAATATGCAAGCCTTTTTGAATAGCATCATAAATCAGAATTTGAGTAGATAACTCCATGGATTCAAAACCACGCAGTGCATACGGTCTTTCCAAGGCCGCTTCTTTGTTCGAAATTGCCGTCTTAATCGTCCACTCTATATAATTCCCTTGGTTGTAAATAAGTGCCAATTGACCCGCCAAAGTCAGCTCCGGATTGTCGAATGCCTTTAGTTTTTCTTGCACAATGTCATCCGAAAGATTCAATTGTTTCAACATGTCACTCACACCGTTCAAAATGGCTTTTCCTTCTAATTCATAAGAAGAGTGTTCCAGTGGATTTTCGAACGAAGTTGCAAAGTTCATTTCTTTCCCTATTTCCAATTCCGCCTCAGTTGCATCTTCATCAATCCAAATCAAATACATCAAGAATTGATGAATAAAACGCATATCTTCTTCTGCGATTCCAAATTCCGCGAACGGGTTTAAATCGAGTAAGCGGAACTCCAAGTAGGAAATACCATTTTTAAGAATCTCCCGGGCATTCTTTCCGCCCCGAAAGCGAACAGTTGAATAAAACTCTTTTTCTTCAATTAATTTGTCTTCTGCTACCATTTTTTCAATCGTGTCCACGTATGCTTCCATCGACTCAAATGAAACTTTTACATCGTCATTATTCACATAACCATATTTACTACTGCGGATACTGCGAATAAGGCCTGCTGGAATATCATCCGGTCTCTCTTCATTTTTGAAAAATTCCGGTTTAGCTTCGATAGATGCACCTAAAAGATACGTTAGAATCCATTGGTAACGGAAGAAATTGTGTGCCAATTTCAAGTATAATTTTGATTGAAAATCTTTAAATGATACGTCTGCTTGTTCATTATCATAAAGAGCATGAACAAATTTTGGTTGGAATTCAAAGTTATAATGGATGCCGCTCACCATTTGTTTTCTTTTGCCATACACGTCCACTAAGTACTCGCGATATGCAACGTCCGCCTCGTTATCAAGTTTTGCTACTTGAATGTCATCTTCATGCGGCATAAACAAAGGGGAACTCGTAGGTAATAAATATTCATCATCTGGCATGGTACGCAGTGATACGTCATGGATTGCCGCCAACCAATTCATCACTTTCTCAACCTTATCCAAAGGAGGTGTTACAATTTCCATCTGTGTTTCAGCGAAATCCGTTTGGATATACGGATGAAAGTTTCGATTACCGAAACAGGCTGGGTGATTCGTTGAAGTAATCGTGCCATCCGATAGAATGCGCTGCGATTCTTTTTCAATCCCAAAGATAGCTTGGGTGAAAAGTGGTTCTAGTTTATTTTGTTTTATACTCTGTTTAATGTTCATTATATTTGCTCGCTTTCATCGACAATTTTCACTATTCCTATTATACCTGTATTCCGCTATTTTGATAAGAAGATAGCTCTAATTTACCAAACGAATGTTTGTTCCTTTTCTATCGATAGCATATAATAGAGAAGACAAAGGAGCGATTAGATATGAAAAAGCCATTAGCCTACCGAATGCGGCCCAAAAATATTGATGAAGTTGTCGGGCAAAGGCATCTCGTCGGCCCTAATAAAATAATTCGTCGAATGGTAGAAGCTAAGATGCTCTCTTCCATGATACTCTATGGTCCTCCTGGAACTGGGAAAACGAGTATTGCCAGTGCGATTTCTGGTTCGACTAAATCAGCATTCCGTCAGTTAAATGCTGCTACAGATACTAAAAAAGATTTACAAATTGTCGTTGAAGAGGCAAAGTTCTCCGGTCAAGTTGTTCTATTGCTGGATGAAATTCATCGCCTGGATAAACCCAAACAGGATTTTCTATTACCACATTTAGAAAGTGGCTTGGTTATTCTCATTGGTGCCACAACCGAAAATCCGTATATCAGTATCAGTCCTGCAATCCGTAGTAGAACGCAAATTTTTGAAGTGAAGCCTTTGAGCATTGACGATATGGTGATTGCGATTAAACGTGCAATGACCGACGAAGTGAACGGTCTAGGTACCATGGCCGTAGAAATGGATGACAATGCCCTTCTTCATTTCGCCCGAAGTTCGATGGGTGATTTACGTGGCTCGCTAAATGCCTTGGAACTCGCAGCACTCTCAACGCCTGCGAATGAGGATGGCGTCGTCATGATTTCGTTGGAAGTGGCAGAAGAATGCCTACAGCGTAAAGCACTTGTTCACGATAAAAATGGTGATGCTCACTATGACGTCATTTCAGCCTTTCAGAAATCAATACGCGGCAGCGATGTGGATGCTTCCCTTCATTATTTAGGGCGCCTTTTAGAAGCTGGCGAATTGATTGTTGTTTGTCGCCGTTTACTGGTGATTGCATATGAAGACATCAGTTTTGGAAATCCCGCAGCCGCGGCACGAACTGTCTCAGCGGTTCAAGCTGCAGAAAAATTAGGCTTGCCTGAAGGACGGATTCCATTAGCACATGCCGTCATTGATTTAGCCCTTTCACCAAAATCAAACTCGGCCATTGAAGCTATCGATGCGGCTATGGGAGATATCCAAGAAGGAAACGCCGGCGAAGTCCCGGCTCATTTGAAAGACTCTCATTATAAAGGCGCTGAAGCATTAGGTCGCGGTGTTTCTTACAAATTTCCACATGCTTATGAAGGTCATTGGGTTGCCCAGCAATACCTACCGGATAGTATAAAAAATGCGCATTATTTCAAACCAGTACTCACTGGAAAATATGAACAGGCGCTCGCAGGCCAGCTCGAAAAGTTGACAAAAGGCAAATAGCGTGCGCGCTTTCATTGTTGATACAATTGGTTTCTCCTTCATTTTTTGAGTTTATTTGTTGCACAACTAAAAGGGATATGCTACTATACATATAAGAAGTTCTGAGGTGTACGATATATTCTCAATGTGTTGACCGAACAAATAATTACTACATTGGGATCCTTGATAAACGCTCGGATAGCAAGCCTTTTCATTTGGACACTAGAAGACGTTTTGTGGAGCCCACCTGCTTAAATCGCGGGTTCAAAACTAGTAGAATACCAAAAACGGCACCACCGGAATTTTTCATAAAGTATCAAACTTTAGAAGCCGCTCTTTTGAGCGGCTTTTAATTTTGGGGAGGATAAAAATGCTAACGATACTACTCTCTTTATTCGGAATTTTATTAATCATTATTTCTTGGTTCTTCTTTAAAAAAGCTGCTGAAGCATTCACGATTGTTGTTCCTGAAAACAAACAACCTGCCTTCAGAACGTTTTGTTCTTTTAACGGTTGGACTTATTTTGTATTCGCATTAGCTACGTATGTTGGCGTATTTTTAGACTGGAATGTGGCGACGGCCATTTTCCTTATTATCGTTTCGCTCTACACAGCAGCGGTTGCTTGGCAGATTGCAGCTTTCATCAAAAAATAACACATTCCTTTCTTTAATTTGTGAATTCGGTTACAATTAGGGTGTAAGCAACACTACGAATGGAGTGATTAAGATGATGGAAGATTACAAAACAATCCTATCACCGGTGGACGGTTCGGAAGAATCAGAACTTGCCTTCAGAAAAGCAGTACACGTCGCGCAGAAAAACAATGCGAAGTTACTCATCGTTCATGTGATTGATACACGTGCGATTCAGACCCCTTCCGGCTTTGAAGGAAACTTTACGGATGAGATTGTTCGCCAAACGAAAGTTATGATAGATCGGTATGAATCACTAGCCCGCGAACGCGGTGTACAGGACATCGAAACAATTATTGACTACGGTTCTCCTAAAGTCATGATCGCCAAAGAAATTGCGGTTGAACATAAAGCAGATCTCATTATGATTGGCGCAACCGGACTCAATGCAGTGGAACGCTTGTTTATCGGTTCCGTTTCAGAATATGTCATTCGCCATGCACCCTGTGATGTGACAGTAGTTCGAACAGATTTAGACAACCATCTGCTACATGAGAAAAAATAATAACACATATAAAATAGGCGTTTGGCTCTGAATTCTTGGAGCTAAACGCCTATTCTTTTGATTATGATGAAACTAACTGCGCACTCAAAGTCGTTTTTACGGTTGAGTGCGCAGATACACACCAAAAACGTGCACTCAAAGTCACTTTTATGTTTGAGTGCGCAGATACACACCAAAAACGCGCACTCAAAGTCACTTTTATGTTTGAGTGCGCAGCCGCACACCAAAAACGCGCACTCATTATGGCAACAAAAGAGGCCAGGATTTTATCCTGGCCTCTTCTCTATATCTATTAAATTAAGCTAGGTTGCCTAGACGTAATACGTCACGCAAGATAACTAATTCTTCGTCAGTTGGCACTAGTACAACTTTGACTTTTGAGTCTTCAGTTGAGATGATGCGTTCTTCGCCACGTACGTTGTTTTTCTCTGCGTCAATTTCACAACCGAACCATGTTAGGCCGTCGATAATGATTTGACGAGTTGATGCTGAGTTTTCACCGATACCAGCAGTGAAGACAATTGCGTCCACACCATTCATAACAGCGATGTATTGACCGATGTATTTTTGTACACGGTTATAGAAGATATCTAGTGCAGTTTGTGCACGTTCATTTCCTTCTTCTGCAGCAGTTTCAACGTCACGCATGTCGCTTGAAACGCCTGATAAACCTAGTAAACCAGATTTTTTGTTCAAGATGTTAACCATCTCTTTAATATCAGTGATTTCTAATTTGTCCATTAAGTATGGCAATAGAGAAACATCGATATCACCAGAACGTGTACCCATTGTTACACCAGCTAGTGGTGTGAAGCCCATTGAAGTATCAACAGATTTTCCACCGTCAACAGCAGTAATTGAACCACCGTTACCTAAGTGACATGTGATAATTTTCAAGTCTTCTAATGGTTTGCCTAACATATCTGCTGCACGCTCTGCTACGTATTGGTGACTTGTTCCGTGTGCACCGTATTTACGTGCTGCGAAATCTTCGTAGTACTCCATTGGAATACTGTATAAGTAGTTTTCTTTCGGCATAGTTGTATGGAAGGCAGTATCAAATACTGCTACACTTGTAATTTCTGGCAACAATTTCTTGAATGCACGGATTCCTGTTGCGTTAGCAGGGTTATGAAGTGGTGCTAAATCGCCCAATTCTTCGATTTTCGCCAATACATCATCATTAATCAATGTTGACTCTTTGAAGTCTTCTCCACCAGCTACAACACGGTGACCAACGCCTGTAATTTCGTTAAAATCAGTAATGATTCCTAGTTCTTTTAATTGTACCATCAATTTTTCAACAGCGATTTCGTGGTTCTCAATATCTTCTACCACGTTGTATTTTTGACCTTCGCCGTATTTGATTGTAAAGATTGAATCATTCAAACCGATTCTTTCAATAAGTCCCGTTGATAAAGCCACTTCTCCTGGCATTTGATACAATGTAAATTTTAAACTTGAACTACCTGCGTTAATCGCAATAATTTTCGACATTATTTTCGCTCCTATCATTTTCTCTTAATAAACCTATGAGTATTATAACAAATTACTTTGCCCAATTGTTGAATTGAGCAAGAAATCCTTGCATTTTCCTCGCATTTTTTATGTCTGGAATCGTTCCCAACAAGACTTCTTTCACTTGTTCAGCGTTGTTCCCTCTTTTTTGCAAAATCAAAATAGATTTTTGCATTTGTTCAGATTGGAATAAGCTTTCCGGAAGTTCTAGCATCCCTTGTAAAAAGGCATGGTTATTCAACCATTTCATAAAGACGCCTTCTTGATCACTCTCAATCAGGTTCTTAGGAACAATAAAGAATCCCCAGCCGCCCTCTTTCAAGTATTTCATATGTTGCTCAATCAGCAAGAAGTGCGCGTAAGAGTTACCTTCGCTATAAGCTGTTTCAAATTTTTCAGCACGATTATCGAGTGGATAATACCCGATTGGTAAATCAGCAATCGCCAAGTCACTTGGTAGAATTAATAATTCTTGGAGGCTGTCAGAGTGCGTAAATGTCACTGCTTCTCCCCACTTTTGCAAATGGCTGCTATTTGAAGCCAAGGCAATTAGTAAATCATCATTATCAACTGCTTCACTTGTGACCGTGTTTCCGCGTTTTTCTAAATGATCCATCACGACCATCAGTAAGTTACCGGATCCCACTGCCAAATCATGGATATGAAGAGGTTCCGTCTTATCTGTTTTAATCGCATCTATAAAGAAAGCCAGTAAATAGGCAATTGTGTCAGGTGTCATTTGGTGATTCGCTTGAATTTTATCAGATTTGATTGCCTTAATAAAACCGAGTTGAATCAACTTGCGAGTCGCCTCACGTGTTTCTTCATCCAGTTTCATCTTACGATAAATCCGATTTAATTGTGCGACAGTTTCGTCGGTTGGTAAACCATCTAGTTGTTGGGCTTTACCTTCGTAAGCCAAGTTTTGGATTGTTTCTGTCAATGCTTCAACATATGAAACGTCCAAATCAGTCTGCAGTAAGGTTACAGCTTCATCTAAAAGCTGATACAACGCTTCTAACTTTGATGTATCCATCAGGGAATCTTCCTTTCTGAACGGCTTCCTAAAAAAAAACTTGCGTCAGGATAAGCCCTTCGCAAGTCTTTGTGTGTATGAAAATGGGTTGATTGGATTAACCAATCATTATTGAGCTACTGGGTAAACTGATACTTGTTTTTTGTCGCGGCCTAGACGTTCGAAACGAACGACACCGTCAACTTTAGCGAACAATGTATCGTCGCCACCTCTACCTACGTTTACACCTGGATGGATTTTTGTTCCGCGTTGACGGTACAAAATTGAACCACCTGAAACGTGTTGTCCGTCAGCACGTTTAGCGCCAAGACGTTTAGATTGTGAATCACGACCGTTGGAAGTAGATCCACCACCTTTTTTAGTAGCGAATAGTTGTAGATTAAGTTTCAACATGAGTTGCACCTCCCTGGTACATATTTAATGATTAAATAGTCTCGATTTTTACATAGTTAGGATAGGTGTTAGCCACATCCTCAAGTGAGAAATACAAATGTTTCAACAAAATTTGCGTCACCTGTGCTTGTTCGGCTGAAAGATTCGGTTTGACTTGAGCGAACAAATAGCCGCCTTCATCATCTGCTTCTTTAACAGTCATTTGGTGAGAGACCATCTTGTCGATGCTATTCACGGTTTCAATCGCAAGGACTGAAACTGCGGCACAGACGATATCTTCTCCCGCCTCAGCATAACCGGCATGACCCGTTATTTCAAAAGAAAGGATTTGATCCTCTTTTGAATGGTTAATAAATTTTGCATTAATCATTGTCTTCACATCTCTTATGCGTTGATTGCGTCGATCATAACTTTTGTATAAGGTTGACGATGACCTTGTTTACGGTGAGAGTCTTTTCTTCTCATGTAACGGAAAGTAGTAACTTTCTTTTCGCGGCCTTGTTTTTCAACAGTACCAACTACAGTTGCGCCTTCTACGAATGGAGCACCAATCTTAGTGTCATCTCCACCTACGAATACAACTTCTTCAAAAGTTACTTGGTCACCAGCTTCAACGTTCAATTTTTCAACGTAGATTGGTTGTCCAACTTCAACTTTTAATTGTTTACCACCTGTTTTGATAATAGCGTACATATTCTTGCACCTCCTCATTAGACTTAGACTCGCCGACCAGAGTGTCCCACTGGAACTTTAGACTCCTTACGTGCGGTTGTAGCTGTGGTGCGCACATTTACAACATGAGTAGTATACCAGAACTACTCTGTAGCCGTCAATTAAATTTTAACATTTCCCGTAATTTCTTGATAGTGTTCTTTAGCGAATCCTTTTATCGTCATCATAACCACAAAACTTGCTAAATATGTTAGTGATAAGTAAGCCATTACGGTTGTTACATTACTAATATCCATTAAGAACCCGATTATAATAGAAGAAAAACCACCGACTGCCCGGCCGACATTAATGACCAAGTTATTTGCCATCGAATGAATATGTTTTGGATAAAGCTTGCTAACGATTGCTCCATAACCGGCAAACATCCCGTTTACGAAGAAGCCGACCATCGCACCGCCTAATAGCATAGCGAATTCATTCTTCACCAGGGCGAACAAGAATACTGCTGAAGCAGAAGCCAATAAGAAAACACCGTAAGAAATACGTGGTCCAAAGTTATCAAGTGTGCGGCCGAATACAATCATTCCCAGTGACATTCCCAAAATCGTAGCAATCATCCACAAGGAGCTGCCAGAAACGGACAAGCCGAGGTTTTGCTGCATAATTTGTGGCAACCAGTTCATCAAACCAAAGTACCCGCCTATTTGCACAACAGCCATAAACATTAAGCCTAATGTTTGGCGAGTAAGTTGTGGCGTTTTGAATAGTTCTTTGTAAGAAGGCTTTTCTTCATTTCTATTCACTTCAAATGGTGTTTCAAGTGATTGTTCCAACACTTCATCCGTTACTTTGAAATGAACCCACGCGACAATCAACAATGGCAACAACCCTAATAGGAATAAGTAATTCCAGCCAAGCAGCGGCAAAATGATACTCGCAAATAAGGCCGCCAGAATATTCCCAACCATACCGGCCACACCGTTATAAGCAGACATTTTACCCATTTTACTTGCTGGCGTCACTTTTGCTAACAAACTAATCGCGATGCCGTACTCCCCACCTGTACCAATTCCAGCCAAGAAACGCAGTGCATAAATCGTTGTCATGTTTGTTGCAAAAAACATACTTGCTGTTGCTAAGGAGAATAATAACAAGGTAATTTTAAATAACTTCAAAGTGCCGTATCGATCTGCCAAATAACCAAAGATTAGTCCACCAAGCAACATCCCAAAGTTCGTGATTGTTGAAATGGAGCCTGCCTGAGTATTGCTGATACCCAAGTCAATGATAATTGAAGACAAAGAAAGGGACAGAAACATATTCGTTAAATCGTCTGTTCCTGACCCAATGATGGCAGCACGCTGCACAAGTATTTTATTTTTTTCCATAATAATCTCTCCTTAAAATGGATGCTCTCGTCATCCGTTATTTTAGTTCTTCATTATTATACAAGGACTTTCAGATTTTGCAAATTTTATTTGATAAATTCTGAAGAAGAGATTAAGCGTGTCCCATATTTTTCACCAAATGGCGTATCATGCGTGACAATTAAGATACCCGTTCCGTTTTGGGCGATTCCTTGGATTAACTTACCAATACTATCAGCCGATTCGCGGTCCAATGCAGATGTTGGTTCGTCAAAGCAGAGCACTTTCGGACTCAGCATCATCGCACGCGCAATCGCAACACGCTGCTTTTGTCCGCCTGATAGCTGTGAGGGCATTTTATCCAACTGATCAACAATCCCCATATCCGTCAATAATTCTTCAGCTTTTGCGTTTAATTCTTCTCTCGTACCCAATTTCTGGGATAAAGGCGCCTCTAGTAAATTTTCACGAATTGTAAAGTTAGGAAAGAGTGCATAATCTTGAAAAACCATTCCCATTTTACTTTGGTAAGCTTTACGCTCTTTTCTCGAAACGTAAGTCGCACCGCGCTCTGTTTGTTCAAATAGAGGTGTATCTTCAATCTTCAGACTGCCACTATCGGCTGTTTCTAGATTATTTAAAATACGCATTAAGGTCGTTTTTCCGGTACCTGAGCGACCAGTTAAAACTACAATATCACCCGAATCGATTGTAAATGAAAAATCAGAAATGACTGGCTGATTATTGTATTTTTTTGAAATATTTTTAGCTTCTAATAACATCCGTCACCCTCCTAATAGTTTCGTTTCGCTTCAAGTGTATTTAATATAATGGTAATAATGCCAGTAACGGATAAGTACAAAATCCCTACTCCTAAGAAAGGAATCAATGATGCATACGTATTCGCAGCAATTTGCCCTGCACGCAATAATTCACCAATCCCTAATATATAGACAAGGGACGTATCCTTCACCAATGAGATAATTTCATTTCCGACTGATGGCAACACAATTCGGAAAACTTGCGGCACAATAATACGGATGAACCCACGTACTTTTCCAATCCCTAAGACTGTAATTGATTCAAATTGATCCCGGGGAATGGCCAGAATACCACCCCGGAAAATTTCTGCATAGTAGGCCGCATAGTTAATAATGAAGGCCAAAATTGCAGCTGTGAACCGATCCATAACGATGCCTATAAATGGGAGGCCGAAGAAGAAAAACATTAATTGTAACAGCAACGGAGTTCCACGCATAATGAATATGTAGACTTGAATAATAGAGCCGATCCAACGTGGTGCATAAACCCGAATAACCGCAATTAAAAATCCTAACGGTATACTTATAATGCCGACAATAAAAAATATTTGTAATGATACTAGAAAGCCATCCCATAAAGAAGGCCAAATCGTTTGAATAAGTTCCATATTTTAATCCTACTTTCTACTCAGAGAAGAACCACTTATCGTATATATCGTCGTAAGTTCCATCTGCTTTTATTTCTTTAATCGTTGCGTCAATTTCTTTTTTTAATTCTGTATCCTCTTTGCGCAGAGCAACCGCCATTTTATCTTCCCCGAAATCTTCTTCCAACACTCGGAAAACGGCTTCTTTACCCGCTTCTTTCACGTAATAACGCCCGTATGTTGATCCCACTACAATCGCATCCACTCTACCCGCTTCCAAGTCCATGAAGCTGTTATTGTTTGAAGGATAAAGAACAAGTTCCCCACTTAATTTTTCATAAATACCGGAAGCATCTTCTTTAATTTTGTCAATGGAGCTAGAGGACTGTTGGGTTGAAAGCACCTTACCTGCTAAGTCACTCTTTGTTTGAATAGGACTATCCTTCAGAACAAAAATTGCTTGGGTTGCGCTCAAATACGGTTCACTCAGCAATACTTTTTCCGCCCGCTCCGGTGTGACAGCATACCCATTCCAGATTAAATCAATATTATTCGTATTTAATTCTGTTTCTTTCATAGCCCAATCGATTGATTGGAATTCCACTTCATAACCAAGCCGGGACAGTGTCTCTTTTGCTAAATCAACGTCAAAGCCAACAACCTCATTGTTATCGTCTAAAAAGCCCATCGGCGCAAACGTCTCATCCATACCAATCGTAATCGTCTTTGGTGTGTCGGCAGTAGC
Organism: Jeotgalibaca porci; assembly: GCF_011299095.1. Taxonomy (NCBI): domain Bacteria; kingdom Bacillati; phylum Bacillota; class Bacilli; order Lactobacillales; family Carnobacteriaceae; genus Jeotgalibaca; species Jeotgalibaca porci. The sequence goes on from NZ_CP049889.1 coordinate 494,422, forward strand.
ACCATTGCCACACGCGGCTAATGTTACTGCTGCCAAAAGGAGAAATAGAAGTTTTTTCATCATCGCTTCCTCCTTTGCTTATTCAGCGAACCATTTCGCATAGATTTCATCGTATTTGCCGTTTTCTTTTAATTCAGCCAACCCTTCATTGATTGCTGTTTGAAGGACCGTATCTTCTTTTCTGATACCCACTCCATACTCTTCGTCACCGAAATCTTCATCCAAAACTTTGAATTTATCGGCACCTTTTTGTTTCATAATGTAACGTCCTAATACTTCGTCCACAACGATTGCGTCGCTTCGGCCACTTTCCAAGTCATTAAACACATCATTGAATGTTGGATATAAAATAGGCTCTCCACCATCAAACTTTGCAACAATTCCTGTTTCATCCGCATTCATCGCATCAAGTGTTGCAGATGCTTGTTGCGTTGCAACTACTTTATCCGCAAGATCTGCTTTTTTCGCAATTGTGCTTTCTGATAACGTAACGATGATTTGAGAATTTTGTAAGTACGCATCACTGAATGCAACTTTTTCTTTACGCTCTGCAGTGATTGTATAACCGTTCCAGATTAAATCAATGTTGCCCGCATTCAATTCTGTTTCTTTCATCACCCAATCGATGGGTTGGAACTCAAAGATGATGCCTTCTATTGCGCCGATTTCTTTTGCTAAATCGACATCAAACCCGACGATTTCACCATTTGAATCACGGAAACTCATAGGTGCGAATGTCTCATCCAAGCCCACCACATAGGTTTCTTTCAAAGTATCTGTTGTTTCTGTAGAATTTTCTGATGTTGCAGTTTCAGAGCCACATGCTGCCAAAAGTACGCTGGATGCCAATAATAAAAATAGATTTTTCATGATAATTTCCTCCTGGTTTCCTGTAATTTTTCCCCTGATCCGAAATGACGTGATTTTGCCGACGTTTTCGCTGACTGCAGTTCAACAAAAAAACGCCCTTTGATTTTCTAATATCTAGAAAATCAAAGGACGATAGCTTAAGTGCTTCGTGGTTCCACCTTTATTTGCAATACTCTCACGAGTATTACCTCTTCGCGTTCATTGATTAAACGCTAGTGCTGTAACGGGCACAACCGAGTCTACTTACTCGCGAATTGCTCTTTTCAGTAGTCTTGCTCCGAGATGTGTTTTCTTTTTCTACATACACTTGCTTTCACCAACCGCAAGCTCTCTACCGAATGTTCGAAAAATACTTTTTCTCTTCTTTGCATTTCTATTAGGTAAAATCATAATAACACAGAATTTATTAAAAACAAGTATTAAATAAAAATATTTTTTTAATTTATTTCTCATTTTAGACGCTGTACATCCACTGACTCAACTTACGCAAGGGATAGTAAAGAATAATAAGAATAAAAAGATTCAATAAAACAGCGGGTCCCAATCGAGTTGAAAGGAAGGTGGCAAACGGGATTGATGCCAGGCCTAAAAGACTGTAAGTACCAAAAACAAATATTTCCACATAACAAACACTTAAAATATACACAATAAATACCATTATAGGTGCTGAGGATATAAATTTTTGGCTCCGTTTTAACAGATAAATACAGGATGCAAGCGCCGTTACATAAATGCCGAGAATCCCTATGTAATAACTGTCATACATCATTCCAAAGAGCAAGGCATAAAGAAACAAGGGTTGTTTTGGAAAAAACAATGTAAAGACAACGAATAACAGCAGCATGATACGCGGGACAAACACAACACTATTATCCAACAAATAAGGCGAGAAGATATTCGTTACGACACCATCTGCTACCAATCCAATGAATAGAAAAATAGGAATCAAATAGACGTAGTTGAGCGTGCGATTTTGTACCATTATGGCGCAACCTCGCTTCCCCTTTTAATAATCGTAACATAACGTATTTCTCCGATATTACCGGCAGGTTCGATGGTTACTTCCTGGAATAAACCAAACGCATCCATACGTACTTCCTTCACTACTCCAATCAGTAATGAAGCAGGTGATACGCCTCCCAAACCAGAAGTAACAACTTGTTTCCCTACTTCTATTTTCGCGCTTGGATCAATTTCAGACATCACTAATAACCCTGTGTTTGATTCATAATCATCAACAATCCCATGAATAGGCCCGTCAGGCATTTGCACTTCAGCAGACACGCGGTTCACTGATTGATTGGCTGTTGATAGTAATAGTATTTTGGAGGTAGTCGGACTGACTTCAGCCACACGTCCGATTAGACCATTTCCTGACATAACCGACATATCGACAGCAACGCCATCTTCACTCCCCTTATCAACGATGATTTGGTCAACCCATGTATCCGGGTTACGTGAAATAACGCTGGAACTGATCGTACTGAATTCTGACAGACTGTTTTGTAGTTCTAGTTCTTGTTTTAGACTCATATTCTCTTGATCTAATGTATAAATACGCGCCTGCATATTATCTAAAGCATCTATTTTTTGTTTGAGCTGTTGATTTTCTTCATAGGTATGCAACAAATTATCGACAGAATCGACAAAACCATTCACGGCTTCAGCCGGCTTAGCGATTACAGTCGCTGCCAAGCCCGTAATATCATTCATAAATAATTGCGGAATGGATGCATCCTCGCGATTACGCGTCATAGAAAAGGCAATTGTACTTATAAAAATGATTACGGAAATCAGCAGTACAATCATTCTTTTATTATTGAAAAACTGATTCACCTTAAAACCTCTTTTCATTCCTGTTCATCCACTTATTGGGTGCTCTGTTCTTTTTTTAGTTGTTTTATTCTTTTTAGATTTTCACCGATACCTGTGACCACGCAATCTAACGGATCCGCCGAAACGGCAGTTGGTATCTCGGTTTTCTTTTCGATAACCTTGGCAATATCATGCAATAAAGCGCCCCCGCCCGTCAAGACAATCCCCTGGGTAATCACATCTGCTGCAATTTCTGGTGGAACTTGCTCTAATACGGAGATGACCGCTTCAACAATGGCATGTAATACCGGCTGAATTGCGAACGAAATATCTTGCGGTGCAATGGTTACTTTTCCAGGCAATCCTGATGCACAGTTTCTACCCTTTACTTCTTGTTTCTTGTAGTAAACCGACTCTTTTAAGTCTGCAGAGCCACTTTTCATTTTTATCATTTCAGCAATACGTAAACCAATCTGTAAGCCATATTTTTTTTCAACATAGGTACGAATTGCTTCGTCCATTTTATCTCCTGCGAAGGGAATTGTTCGACTGGCGACGATTCCACTTAAAGAAATTAAGGCAATATTTGTTGTTCCCCCACCAATGTCAACGATAAAGTTACCGGTTGGTGCTGAAATTGGCAGACCTGCTCCGATTGCGGCTGCATACGGTTCATCGACTAAAAATGTATCCTTTGCGCCAGCTTCTAAAGCAGCATCAACGACAGCGCGTTTTTCAACTTCTGTAATTCCGGTTGGAACACAAATCATGAGGTACGGTTTTTGAAACGAAAACTTAGCGGATTTCTTAATAATATTCTTAATCAACGCAACGGTTGTTTCATAATCTGCAATGACGCCTTCTTTTAAAGGTCTGGAGGACACATAATAACCAGGTCGCTCATTCAACAATCGAAATGCTTCATTCCCAACAGCCACTATGTGACCTTGCGAAATATCACGAGCAACAATTGAGGGTTCTCTGTTTATAATCCCTCTGCCATCCATCCAAACAACAATATTTGCCGTTCCTAGATCAATTCCAATTCGCTTGGCTTTTAAACTAATTCCGGCCAATATATTCATCCTTCCCTCTGGTTATCATATATCTTTCACATTCTACCACAAATTAGAATGTGAAAAAATCGAAAGATTAAAATAAATAAAAATGTAACGTTTTCTTAAACATGGAAATAATAAATGGGAGAAATTCTTTAATTTGAGCGCAAAAAAACGTAAGTTGCAGGTTGATTGCCGGTACTACCGGCAATCAGAAATATGTAACCAGCTGTAAGCCGGTAAAAAGGGGAAAACACCGGCTTTCACCGAATTTTAGAGTGCTGTATGCCGGTTCAACAGCCTTTTAGGACTTCTTAAACCGGGAACCTACCCCAAGAAAACCATTTAAACACAAAAAAGCTGAGACAAATGAATGTCTCAGCTTTTTATCAACTAGGGGAAAAAATTAGATTTTTTCTACGTTAGCTGCTTGTGGACCACGGTTTCCGTCAACGATGTCGAAAGATACTGCTTGTCCTTCTTCTAGAGATTTGAAACCTTCGCTGTTGATAGCTGAGAAGTGTACGAATACGTCATCTCCGCCGTCGCGTTCGATAAATCCAAATCCTTTTTCTGCGTTAAACCATTTTACTGTTCCATTTTCCATGAAAAATTCCTCCTCGTGCAATTTGCACAAATATTGTAGTTATTGCAAATGGTACGATCGGAATGTTCATGACATAACTTTCTTTACCTTACAAAAACGTACCCTTATTATAACCATAGAATAAAATAATTGCAAGTATCAGCTTATATAATTCCATATTCTTTTAAGCTGATATAAATTTGATCGCCAATAATAAAGTGATCTAAAAGCTCTATTCCCATCATTTCACCACATTCAACCATGCGTCTCGTGAACACTAAATCGGCCTCGGAAGGCTCGGGATTTCCGGAGGGATGGTTATGTCCGAGAATAATGCGAGCGGCTGAAAAACGCACTGCTTCTCTAAAAATTTCTCTCGGATGTGCAACGGAACTGTTCAATGAACCTATAAAAATGGTTTTCTTTTTTATGATTTCATTTTTAGTATTCAAATATAAGGCTATCACATGCTCTTGCTGTAAATCACGCATTTCCTGCATTAAAAGTGCACCTGCAGTCTTCGTTGAAGTAATGACCCCACTCTTGAGTTGAGTTGAATGTGCCAGACGCAAGCCCAACTCAATACAGGCTTTGATTTCAATTGCTTTCGCTTTGCCAATCCCATTAATGGTCATTAATTCTTCCAACGAAGCCATCTTCAACGAATGTAAATCTTCGAATTCATTCATGACGCGCATTGCCAATTGTAACACGTTGCTGTCTTTCGGTCCCGTTCGCAATAAGATGGCTAATAATTCATGGGTTGCAAGTGATTTTTCACCATATTGTGCCAAGCGTTCTCTCGGGCGGGATGATTTAGGTACTTCTTTCAATAATGACGTTGCTTGCATATTATCTCTCCTTCATTAACTCTCTATAGATAGATATGCAAAAAAACGTCAAAAGCTTTTTTAAAAGTGCAAAAAGTTAAAATAATTCTTGCACTTCACTTAAATTGTTCACAATTGCGAATGTTTTATCACGTGCTTCGTGATTCGGTGCAATTAGATCGGGAACCATAATAACAGCAATGCCAGCCGCATGAGCCGCCCGCACACCATTCAATGAATCCTCTAAGATGAGGCAATCTTCTTTTTGATAGCCGGTCAAGGCACAAGCTTTTTCAAAAATTGCCGGATCCGGCTTCGAAAAAGTAACATCTTCACCGCTAACCCGGTGTGAAAAGTAGTGACTCAAATTCTCAGCTTCTAAATACAGAGCAATATCATGATGGAGATTTGACGAAGCTAAGACCAATTCTTTGCCTAAAGTAGTCAAATGGTCCAACAAAGGTACCAAACCAGGTTTATGCGGTACCCCTTTTTCAGCAACCATTTGATACAAGGTATCTCGGTAACCAAAAATAAGTTCCTCTGCAATGGCAGGGTCGCCAAAATCTTTTGTATATTTCGCCATACAGTCTTTTTCAGATAACCCTACTGAGCCGCGGTAATAGTCCATTGAGAAAGGCACTCCAAGTTTTTCGGCAATTTTTGCTTGCGCTTCGCAGACCAGTACTTCCGTATCGAACATCAGTCCATCCATATCAAAAATGATAACCTGTTTCTTCATCGTTCGTCCTCCATTAAATAGTGGCGTACTTCTGACAAGAAATACAAAGAACCGGTAATAAGTAAGAGTTCATCATTAGAAACGGAAACAGTTAACTCACGAATCAACTCTTGCCAATCTTCATGGTACGCGGCATCTTCCACTCCTAAGCGTTCTTTCAAATCGGTCAACGTTGCGACGCGTGGGAAATCAAATGTCGTCAGATGAATTTCATGATTAGGTATCCGCATTAACCAAGGCCCGATAGCTTCCAGCTCTTTAGTAGTCAGAGCCGCAAAGACAACTTTTATTTTTTTATTCTTAAAATTTGTTTGAAGCGTATCTAATAAGACAGCCATAGCCGGCTCATTGTGGGCACCGTCCAAGATAATAAGTGGTTCTTGGGAAATGATTTCCATCCGCACGGGCCAAAATGCCTGATCGAAACCTGTCAAAATACTTTCTTTCGTATAGGCTAACTGCTCTGCATTACAATACAGCAGAAAAGCTTGCAGTGCGGTTGCAGCATTCTCAATTTGATGATGCCCCATCAAGCTTATTTCAATGTCAGCCAACTGAAACTCCTGAGCAGAAAAATCAAAGTGTTCATGAAGATCAGTCACATTTGGCTTATTCTGCGCTGAAAAGTCGGTATTATAAGCCAAAACGGCGCTGTTCTTCTCCCGGGCAATATCCAAAATGACGGTGCGTGCCGGTTCTTGAATGTTCCCTATTACGAGTGGAATTTCCGATTTAATGATACCTGCTTTTTGGAATGCGATTTCTTCAATGGTATTCCCCAATATCTGTACATGATCCATCCCAATGGTGGTAATCATCGTCAGTTGCGGTTTGGCAATATTCGTACTGTCGAATAAACCACCCAAGCCCACTTCAAGCAGAACAACATCCGGTCGAACCTTGGAAAAATGAAGAAACATCATGGCGGTCACAACTTCAAATTCTGTTAGGGGACCCCATTCTGTTTCAGAAATCTCCATATAAAGCGGATAAATGATATTCGCTAATGCAATAATCGCTTCATCGGAAATCTGTTCACCGTTCACCATAATCCGTTCATTAAAACGCGTAATATGTGGAGAGGTAAAGCTACCAACTGAATGACCGGCTGACTGAAATAGTGCAGTGAGATAGGCAACGGTTGAACCTTTTCCGTTGGTTCCGGCAATATGGATAGACGAGAATTTTTCCTCGGGATGATCCAACTTTTCCATTAACCATTCCATTCGCTTTATGCCTGGTTTGGGTCCCATGCCCTTACGCGTGTGAATCCATTCCAGCGCTTCATCATAAGTTGTAAACATACTTTCACCCTTATCCAAAAAGATGGCTGGGAATTATTCTCAGCCATCTTCATTTTATAATTATAGTTGCGCTTTCAAGCTCGCAATACGTTCATTAACAGTTGCTAATTTTTCACGGTAATCTTTTTCTTTTGCACGTTCGCCTTCTACAACAGCGTCCGGTGCTTTGCTTACGAAACGTTCATTGCCTAGTTTTTTAACAACACGGTCTACTTCTTTTTCCAGCTTAGCTGCTTCGCCTTCCAGACGTACAATCTCGTCTTCCAACTTGATTAGACCAGCCAATGGCATGCGCACTTCTCCACCAGAAATAATCGCCGTCACAGCTTCTTCAGTTGTTTCTATGTTTTGACCAATTTCTAGTGTTTCTGGATTACAGAAACGCACAATGTATGCTTTATTTGCTGTGAAAATATTTTCCGTCGCATCATCATTCACATTGATTTGCATTGGAACTTTTTTGGACAACGGTGTATTCATTTCATTACGGATGTTACGTACACCACGAATCAATCCAATCAATTTATCCATTGCTGTTTCTGCTTCATGATTCATGAATGCTTCATCCACAATCGGATACTCTGCTACAACGATTGATTCACCTTCATGCGGTGCATTTTGCCAAATCTCTTCGGTAACAAACGGCATAATTGGGTGTAGTAAACGTAAAATGTTATCCAGTACGTATGCTAAAATGCTACGCGCTGTTTTCTTCGCTGCTTCGTCCTCACCTTGTAGGACTTCTTTAGTCATCTCAATATACCAGTCACAGTACTCATCCCAAATGAAGTGGTACAACAATTTTCCGGCTTCACCGAATTCAAATTTCTCCAACAATTCGGTTGCTTTGGCAATCGTACGGTTCAGTTTAGATAGAATCCATTGGTCAGCTAATGTTTTTTCACCAGTAATATCAATTTCATCATAAGTTAAACCGTCTAAATTCATTAAAACGTAACGGCTAGCATTCCAGATTTTATTGATAAAGTTCCACGATGCATCCATCTTCTCATAACTGAAACGCACATCTTGACCTGGTGAAGAACCATTTGATAGGAACCAGCGCAATGCATCGGCACCATATTGGTCAATCACATCCATCGGATCAATTCCGTTTCCAAGTGATTTACTCATCTTACGACCTTGCTCGTCACGAATTAGTCCGTGAATCAAGACATTTTCAAATGGACGTTGTTCTGTAAATTCCAACGATTGGAAAATCATGCGGCTTACCCAGAATGAAATAATGTCATAGCCCGTAACAAGCGTGCTTGTTGGGAAATAACGTTTGAAGTCTTCTGCGTTTTCATCCGGCCAACCCATTGTTGAAAATGGCCATAATGCGGAACTGAACCATGTATCCAATACGTCTGGATCTTGTTCCCAATTTTCTACGTCAGTTGGATCTTCCATGCCAACGTACATTTCGCCTGTTTCTTTGTGATACCAAGCTGGAATACGGTGACCCCACCATAGTTGACGTGAAATAACCCAGTCGTGGATGTTATCCATCCAACGCGTGAAGGTGTCTCCAAAACGGTTCGGGAAGAAGGAAACTTTTCCATCTGTCTCTTGATTTTGCAATGATTTTTCCGCTAATGGCGCCATTTTTACAAACCATTGTGTTGAGATCAACGGCTCAACAACAACATCGGTACGCTCTGAATGTCCGACACTGTGAACCGTTTCTTCGATTTTCACTAAGAAGCCTTCTGCTTCCATATCTTTTACAACTGCTTTACGTGCTTCAAAGCGGTCCATACCTTCGTATTTACCAGCTTCTTCGTTCATCGATGCGTCCTTATTCATCACGTTGATTTGTGGCAAGTTATGACGTAGACCAACCTCAAAGTCATTCGGATCATGGGCGGGTGTAATTTTCACAACGCCGGTTCCAAAATCTTTATCGACATAATCGTCGGCAATAATAGGAATTTCACGGTTCACTAACGGTAACAGAATCGTTTTACCAATTAGGTGCGCATAGCGTTCGTCTTCTGGATGAACGGCTACAGCCGTATCGCCTAACATTGTTTCTGGACGGGTTGTCGCCAGTTCAACAAAGCCGGACCCGTCTGCCAATGGGTAGCGGAAGTGATAGAAGGCACCATTTACATCTTTATGGATTACTTCAATATCAGATAGCGCTGTTTGAGCTTTTGGATCCCAATTAATTAAATATGCGCCACGATAAATCAAGCCTTTTTCATAGAGGGTTACGAACACTTTACGAACCGCATCCGATAAGCCATCATCTAAAGTGAAACGTTCACGATCATAATCAACTGAAATCCCCATTTTGCTCCATTGTTCACGGATAAAGCCGGCATAATCTTCTTTCCATTCCCATACTTTATCAACAAACGCCTCACGACCTAAGTCATGACGAGAAATCCCATCTTCGGCTAATTTCGCTTCTACTTTCGCTTGTGTCGCAATACCCGCATGGTCCATTCCTGGCAACCAAAGCGTGTCGTAACCTTGCATACGTTTCATACGGATTAACATATCTTGAAGTGTTACATCCCATGCGTGCCCCAAATGCAAACGTCCGGTAACGTTTGGTGGCGGGATAACAATTGAATAAGGTTTTGCATCTTTATTGCCGCTTGGACGGAATAACTTTGCCTCTACCCATTTTTTATATTTGCCTTTTTCAACTTCTTGCGGTTGATATTTTGTAGACATTTGATTCATCTCTGTCATTTTTTCAATCCTCTCCAGTGTTGTGTACGAAATGCGATTTGGGGTTCTATTTAAATACAAAAAAATCGCCCTGCAAATATGCAGGACGAATTGAATTCGTGGTACCACCTGAGTTTATGGGCATAATAATCCCATGTCTCGTTTTGATAACGGAGCTGTCTCCGAGCAGAACTACACAGCTGTGCCTTCATTCCACTAGCTCCTGGGCTACCTTCATCCAAACGATTAGAAAAGCTTCCACCATCTGCTCTTCTCGCTGTATAACCGTATTGGTTTACTCTTCCCAGTACAATCGCATTTTTCTCTTTAACAGTCTACCATCAAATCACTAAATTTTAAAGTAAATCTTTTGCTGCTTCAACGGCTGCCTCGTAATTCGGCTCGTCAGTCAATTCAGACAACATTTCACGGTAAGCAACTTCATTATCCTCTGTCAAAACAAAAACGCTGCGCGCTAATTTGTCCAATTCAGGAATAAAAATACCGAATGCTTTAGCAAATTCACGATCGGCATCAGACCACATGTCCATGTCTAATCCTTTTGCTGCACACCATTCGTTTAATTCTTCAATTGTGTTTCTAGAAACAGATACAAGACGCACACCTTCAATATTCGATGCAATTTCGTTAAATGAACGTGTTTGTTGGTCACAAACGCCTGTATTAATATCTGGAAATACGCTTAAGATAGTAACTTTGCCTTTGAGTTCTTCAGCCGAAACGGTGTTACCCTTCATGTCTTTTAGTGAGAATGCAGAAATAACCTCTCCTACTGCCGGCAGTTGACCTTCTACTGTCATGGGATTACCTTTTACTGTGATTTCCATACTTATTCCTCCTATTAACTTAGATACGTTAATTATACCAGTGTTAGAAAGAATTGTAAGCGATAAGCCTTGTTATAGTAAATCGCTGAAAATTGTTTCTTCTTCAATTGCAGTCGCTGACGTAATCGGCGTAACAATCATACCTTCAACAGCACGTTCTACTAACCCGACGATATCTAATTGCTCTTCATACCTCTCTGCACGGTCAATCTGTGGTTTTGTCTTTGGAGCCGCTGGAGCAAAAATTGTACAGCAATCTTCAAAGGGTTGAATTGATAAATCAAACGTATCAATTTTTTGGGCAATGTCGATAATCTCATTTTTATCCATTGTTGCAACCGGACGAATAATCGGTGTCGTTGTCACAGCGTTGATGGCAATCATACTCTCCAACGTCTGCGATGCAACCTGTCCTAAGCTTTCACCATTGAAGATAGCCAATGCTTTTCTTTTCTCACGGACAGCGTCAGTAATACGCAACATCATCCGACGGGTAATCGTCATTGCATAACCTTCCGGAATTTTCGCTTTAATTTCTTCTTGAATTTCCGTAAAAGGTACTTCGATAAATTGAATTTGACCACCAAAACGGGTAATCTTAGCTGTTAAATCTTTGGCTTTCTTTAATGCCTGTGGACTCGTATATGGTGGACTATGGAAGTGAACAGCTTCGATTTCCACGCCACGTTTCATCGCCAAGTAACCTGCTACAGGTGAATCTATCCCGCCCGAAAGCATTAATACACCGCGACCACTTGATCCAACGGGCAGTCCGCCTGCTCCTTGGTATGTTTCCGTACTAATTAAGAAGTGCTCTTTCTTCACATCTACACGAACAGTGATGTCCGGTTTTTTCACTTGAACAGTGATATTTGGGATGTTTTGTAAAACAGCAGCTCCAAATTCAGCATTCAACCAGTTTGTATCATGCTCATAAGAATGATCAGAACGACGGGTGGCAATCTTGAATGTTTTGCCTTCCGTTTCTAACCCTTGCATCAGCTCAACGACCGCTGCGCGTGCTGTTTCGTAATCACGCGGAATAACATAAACCGGTGAAAAGTTTTGAATCCCGAATATATCTTTCAAACGTGACGTGATAACCGCTTCATCGGCATCGTTTAAATCCAAGAAAATGAAATCATGGTTAGGTTGAATTTTAATTTGCGGATAGTCTTGCGTCGCTTCTCGGATATTCCGAGACAGTTGTTGGATAAATCTTTTTTTATTTTTCCCTTTGGTAGAGAGTTCACCAAAACGAATTTGAATGCGTGTTTCCATTGGTATTTCCCTTCTTACTTCTGAATTTTTTGAAATTTTGTATGGAGTTGATGGAATACTTCTTTAAATCTTTCTATTTCTGCCTGTGTATTTTCCCCAGACAAACTGACTCGAACTGCGCATTTGGACCATTCGCTTGGAACGCCCATTGCTTCTAGTGTCGCTGGTACATCACCTTTTTTACTGGAACAGGCACTCGTAGTCGAAAGGATAATGTCTTCATTGGCAAAGGCATGAACCATGACTTCACCGCGGACTGCCTTCATGGCAAAACAAATAATGTGAGCTGCCCCTTGCTCAGTACTAAAAATACGGACATCTTCATAGCCAGTTAGAAAGTCGATTAATATCCCTTTCAGTTGCATTTCTGTTTGGTGTGCAACCGTACGATCTTCCAATGCCATTCGTAAGGCTTTTGCAGTAGACGCAATACCTGGTACGTTTTCAGTGGTACTGCGTTGACCAGACTCTTGGCCGCCCCCTGTCAACAAAGGTGCCAACCGTTTGCCAGCTTTATGATACAAAATCCCGACGCCCTTTGGTCCACGGAATTTATGTGCCGATAGAACCAAGAAATCAATCCGGGGATGTTGAATGACCGCATCAAATTCAGTCAGACCTTGAACAGCATCCACATGATAATGAATCGTGGGATAAGCTTCAAGAATATTTCCAACCTCTTTAATCGGTTGAATCGCTCCGACTTCATTATTAACTGCCATGAGGGATACAAGAATTGTATCCGGACGAATGGCATTTTTGACTGCTTCAGCCGAAACCACACCCTGTGCATCTACTGGAATAACTGTGACTTCAAAGCCCAACTTTTCAAGTTGTTGCATCGTTTTTGAAACAGCCGGATGCTCGATAGCAGAAGTGATTAAATGTTTTCCGTAGGCTGCTTTTTCAATCGCAGTTCCTTTGATTACCCAGTTATCACCTTCAGTTCCGCCACTTGTAAAATAAATTTCTTTTGAGGAAACGTGCAGTAAATCAGCGACTTGTTTACGTGATTGTTGCAAGAGTTGGTCGGCAGTAACGCCTAATTTATGAAGGCTGGATGGATTTCCGATGACAGCCTGACTAACTTTTATGTACGTATCCAGCGCTTCAGGATATATCGGTGTTGTGGCACTATTGTCAAAATAAATCATTTCGTCACACTTTCTGTATTTTTTTGCAAAGATAAAGCTGAGACATTAACGATCATGTCTCAGCCTTATACATCATTTAGTCCCTTTTCTCGGTGTAAACGAGCGGCGGTTTTTATCTTCTAAATAACTTTCTTCTACGCGTTTGGATGCACCAGGATCCACTTTATTCAATGCATTCTTCATTATGCTCGCTGCACTTTCGTAATCATATGCCGTTTGGAATAAATCGAGTGCTTCACGTGCTGCTGCCACAATCGCTTGATTATCACGATGACGGTTTGCATATTGGATTAAATACTCAGTCATGTTAGCATTGTCCAGAATTTCTTCTGTACGTTTATCCAACAGTTGAATATCTTCTTCACACATCGCTACCAGTTTTTCGATTTCTTCAATATCAATCTTCACACGATTTAATTTTGCTGAAATTTCTTCGACCCGTTTCGATACAGCAAAGAACAAATCAAGATACTCGTGAGCCAAACCTGGCAGGTGTTGTTTTTCCAATGTACGCTTCATGTTACGCATATCCATTTCAAATAAATCAACAGCGTCTTCCGCTTCTTTTTCGCGATTTTTCAAATTACTTAATTTCGCTACTAATTCAGATTGTTCTTTATCAATCTCCGTTAGTTTTTGCGTCATTTTTTCGTAACGTGCCTTTGTTGCGGAATACGAAACTTCGTGCTCTGCCAATAACTTATCGTGGTAACGTAATGCTTCATTTTCGGCCATTAATTGATCTTCAAATTCTTGTGCGCGTGTTAATTCGTTATGATTTAAGAAGAAGTTTTGAGAAACCCGGTCGATTTCCAGAAGTACGTAACGGTTGCTCTGTAGAACATGATCCATCTTACGTGATAGGTTCGTTTGGTGACGGTCTACAAAATCTTTAGCTTCCATTTCATTCTCCATCACTGCATACGTATTCTCGATAATGCGCTCTGCTTTAGACATTTTTTTCTGTGCTTCTTCAACGTCTGCAAGACCAATTGAACTTTTAGCTTCAACTAAGATTGCTTCGATTTCTGAAATTTCTTCCAATACATCAACATTATCGAATACGTAATGCTCAGAAATTAAACGTTGGTATCCTTCGCGCAAATCAGAAATTTGCTCTTCGTATTCTTCTTTAATTTGTCTATTTAATTCAGGTATTGTTTCAATAACAGATTCCATCAACGTTAAATCTTGACTGATGCGTTCCAAAACTTCTTTTGCTTCCATATGATCGCCTTCGTTTGTCAGCGAATTGAACTTTGTAAAATCTAGTTCCATATAGTTCAAATTCTTCTCTAACGTTTCCACAGCAGGTCCGAATGTAAAGCTGTGAGCCAATAATTGCTTCCGAATTTTATTGTAGCGTTCTTGGTTCTCTTCCAGTTCCTTACGGTTTTCTTGTGCGCTTTCCAATAACTTCTCCAATGCTTTATTGACTTTCCCTACACTTGGTTCTGTTTCGGAAATCAAATTCTCTGCATTTTCGATTGCTTGTTTCGCTTTAATGAAATTAAATTGTTGAATGCTTTGTTCTGCACTCACTAGCGCTGCTTCGATCTCTGGGTATTGGAAACGTGTAATTGTTTGCCATGTTGCTTGCCAACTTTCGTAAGTCCGTTTGGTTTGACCAGTTAGATTCAGATTTTTCAATGTATACAAATTGTCAGCAACTGGTATTGCCATCATCTTATGTTTTCTTTCATCAATTTCTTTAATACGATTCGCTTGTTTACGATTCAGGTAGTAAACGACGCCATATCCGACCAAGATGACAACGAATATGCCCGCTAACCAATAAAATAAGTCCATTTAGAGTCCTCCATCTATTCAACTGTTGTCATGTGTACGCGACATAATGACCATAATATCATCATTCAGTATAGCACAGAAAAAATTATAAAAAAAGCAACTCTCTAAGGAATAAAATAAAGTTTTCATTATGGCGGTTGCTTGCATCTGTCCTATAGATATGTTATTATAACAGACGTGTAAAATAATGCAGCGGAAGTAGTGTAATCGCGTCAACATTCCATCGCCTCTTTGAGGTTCAATTGTGTACCCTTGCCGGCTGCATAAGGTGAAGATTGAAGGATGAAATGCACGTACTATAACATTTCCATTATTATTTTACTCCAAAACATATTATTGGAGGAAAAAAATTATGTCACGCTATACAGGCCCAAGTTGGAAAAAATCTCGTCGTTTAGGAATCTCTTTAACAGGTACTGGTAAAGAAATCGAACGTCGTCCATATGCACCAGGACAACACGGCGCTAATACTCGTCGTAAAATGTCTGAATACGGTCT
This sequence comes from Jeotgalibaca porci, assembly GCF_011299095.1. NCBI lineage: Bacteria > Bacillati > Bacillota > Bacilli > Lactobacillales > Carnobacteriaceae > Jeotgalibaca > Jeotgalibaca porci. Next base: position 509,902 of record NZ_CP049889.1, read on the forward strand.
ACAACTACAAGAGAAACAAAAACTACGTTTGATGTACGGAATGAACGAACGTCAATTCGTTACTGCCTTCAAAAAGGCTGGTAAAACTAAAGAAGGTAAACACGGTGAGAACTTTATGGTCTTGCTAGAACGTCGTTTAGACAACGTTGTTTTCCGTCTAGGTTTGGCAACTACTCGTCGCCAAGCTCGTCAATTAGTAAACCACGGCCACATCACTGTTGATGGCAAACGTGTTGATATCCCTTCATACGAAGTAGCAGTTGGACAAGTTATCGCAGTTCGCGAAAAATCTAAAGACATGAGCATCATCCGTAACGCGGTTGAATCATTATTCGGTCGTCCAGATTTCGTAACTTTCGATGCTGAAAAACTTGAAGGTTCTCTAAACCGTCTACCAGTTCGTGACGAACTTACTGCTGACGTTGATGAGTCATACATCGTTGAGTACTACAACAAACTTGGCTAATCATTAGCTTCTTAAACAGAATCCTCCGGGGTTCTGTTTTTTTGTTAAAGTCTCTGGATTCTTTTGTGGGACTTTAATGGCTGATCTGAAGTCAGGAATGTGCCTCAAGGATGGTTGCGCCCGCTTCAACCGCAAAAAACCGTGCCCCTTTTCCGGACACGGTTTTGAATATTGTGGGTATTTATAAGTCCTTATAATCAGCAATGTAATACAATAAATCGTGGGCAGATTCTTCTTCTATGATTTTATATTCAGTACCATTCATATCACGAATGATTGTATCGCTGAGCTTCGTAAATTCTTGATAGTAGCCCAACGCGGAGACAATGTATTTATTGCCTTTAGTTTCGATGGTTAATAGCTTGTATTCGGTTAGACCATTTTCTAGTCCTTTTTCTTCAAACTCAGCCTGCTTTTTTTGAATATCAGTTGGATCCATAAAAGGCAGAATCCAAACACTGAACTCATTCAACACAAGCATGTCCTGTTTTCCAAACGAAATGAACGAATCCTGAAAGGTCTTGGAAGGATCAAGATGCAATTGCCATACAGAATCTACTAGATCGGAAGGTCGCAAACCGGCTTCATTTTCAACCTCATTTTTACTTTCCCGTACTATTCCTGAAATGGTTACTCCGATAAAGATACTTAATATACCGAGTAGGACATAGTTCAATATTTTACGGCGTTCACTCTTGCGCGCTTTTTCGGATATCGTTTCAACCAGTTTTGAATCTTCCTTCAACAACAAATCCAGCGGTATTTTATAGAGGTCACTTAATTTCACAATGATATCCAAATCGGGATAGGTCCGCCCGACTTCCCAACTAGAAATAGTTTGGCGCGACACGTTCAACAATTCTGCTAGTTCTTTCTGGGTATAATTTCCTTCTTCTCGTTTTTTCTTCAAACGCTCATTCAAGTCCATTCCACCAACTCCTTTGTTCCTTCAGTATAGCAAATATGATAGATAGTGGTACGCAAAAAACACAAAACCTTGTCGTAACAACGTGCTACAATTTGTTGCCCACCTCAAACGTGCTTTTTCACTTCATCTCCCTGCCACATTTATGCTTCGAGTAATAACAGTTATCGGACTTCGATTTCTTCCGCAGCCTTATTCACTCGACTCACCTCTTATGTGATTTCTGTTTATCAGGCCAAAGCTTTTCCTGAAGCTTCCTTAAGATTCCACCTCACATTGGACACCCTTGCTGTCAGGTCGCATTTGGGACTTGCACACGTTAGAGTTCGTCCATGCTGGGCGAACCAAAAAGGAGCTGGGAATAATCCCGGCTCCTCTACTATTAACGAATAATTGTGGCGTAAACGTGCTAAAAAAGGCAGATCCGACATCCACTTTGTCATGGTTGTTGCTGCTTTAGCAGCTTACAAACATGATACACTTGGGCTTCAGCCCACAGTGCTCCTGAAATAATGCGCGGATAGTCTTCGCCCATCCTGTGCTTATTCGCTCCAGTGATTCGGATCTAAACGCCTTTTTTCCCACTCTCTTTTTATTGCTTGTAGTGACGAACAAACGCCAAAACTAATTCTGCTGATTTTTTTCCTGCTTCAATGATAAATTCATCAAATGACACAGATGCTTCTTCGTCGGCACTGTCTGATATTGAACGAATCACTACGAACGGCACACCCATTACGTGACATGCCTGCGCAATGGAAGCTCCTTCCATCTCAGTAGCACCCGCAGAAGGAAACTCATTCACAATACGATCAACTTCTGATCTCTTAGCAATAAAAGAATCACTAGAAACAATCAAACCTTGGTGTGGTGTTAAGCCTACTGCAGTCGCTGCAGTCATAATTCCTGTTACGGCATTTTCATCGCTCACATATGTTGCCGGCATTTGCGGAACTTGGCCTTTTACGTAGCCAAATGCCGTTGCATCCACATCATGATAAGCTAGTTCATCGGCAACTAATACGTCTCCGACTCTCAATCCAGGCAAGAGTCCACCTGCTGAACCGGTATTAATAACCAACTCAGGTTGATAGCGATTAATCATAAAGCCGGTAGCCAAAGCAGAGTTCACTTTACCGATACCGGATTGCGAAAGAACAATTTCCTGTCCGTCCACTTTTCCACTGATATATTCTAAATGCTGCACTTTCTCAACTTTTTTATCTGTCATATGCGCTAACAAAACGCGCGTTTCTTCTTCCATTGCTGCAATAATTCCAATCATTTCTTGTCCTCTTTTCATTAAATTACAAATGCTAAAACGAAAACCAATACTATCGCAATCGCTACGCCAATAATAGCCCAGTTGTAAAACTTATCCAACTTACGCCCCTGCTCTTTTGCAGTCGTACGCTTACCTGCATTCTTTTCTTTCTCACCTACTGTTTTAGCTTTTTGGTAGGTTTCTCTCGTAATAATCGGTTTCTTTTCATTCATTTTCGTTCATTTCCTTTAATCGAAGTTGCCAATACAACAACGCATATAATGTTTTTGCATCACAAATTTCTCCACTTGCTTGTAATGCCAATGCTTCTTCATACGTACATTCTAAAACTTCAACAAATTCATCTTCATCGAGTGGACGGGGATTTTCAATAATAGATAAATCCTCGGCTATGTAGAGCGTGAATTTCTCATCTAAATAAGCAGGTGTTGGGTACATGGTAACCAGTTCTTCCCATTTATCCGCATGATAATGTGTTTCTTCTTCTAACTCGCGTTTGGCAGCCTCTAGTGGGTCCACATCTGTGCCTTCCAATTTCCCAGCAGGTATTTCCACAACTGTACGATCCAACGGCTTTCTAAATTGTCGAACCAAAACCATCTTCCCATCGTTAGTAAAAGGAATCATCGCAACAGCACCAGGGTGACGAATAATTTCACGAACAGAAGTAGCGCCATTTGGCAATAGTACTTCTTCCCGCTCCAAATGCACAAGTACACCATCGAATATGACTTCTTTACTCAAAGTTTTCTCTTCAAATTCCATTGCACTATCCCCTATCCTCAATCTTCTCTCATCATGATACCTATCTCTTTAACAGATTACAATAACATCTAACTGATTTCAGTCTCAGGTTTCTTAAAAATCATCCTTTTGACCGATAGGTGGTTTCTCCGTAATTGTGATAAAATAATGATAGAGGAAATGACAAGTGTAAGAGGAGGATAAAATAATGCTTAAGAAAATAATACATATCTTGAAATTCACCTTTACAAGCGCTATCTGCTTAGTTGCGTTAATACTGATGTATTTTCTGCTCGGTTACGACATAATAACTTCTCTCGTTTTAACCATTGTACTGGGGTCAATTTTATTTCATTACAAAAACAAACAAAAGCGCGTCACTACTGCGCCGGTTGAACGGGTGACTCCGGAAAAAGAGTCTTACTACCGTGAACAAGGTCTTACGAAAGACGAGATGAATTTATTCCGTAACACCATGCACGCGGCACGTACACATATAGAAGAAATCGAGCACAATGTCAGCAGTCGTACGAAGTTGCAAGCAATCACGACTCGTAACAACACGCTGCCAATTTTGAAAGATTTCTTTAAACATATTGTTGAACAGCCACAACGTCTGCATGAAGTCAGTCACTTTCTATATACACAATTACCTAATTTAAAAGAATTAACGGATAATTATTTAGAAATCGACAGCCATGTGACGAAGACAAGAGAAACGTATCAATCGCTTGAAAGCAGTGCGAACGCAATCGACATCCTATGTCAAAAAATCAACGTTTCATATAGCGATTTTATGGAAAATGATATTGCCAATATGGAGCTCGAGATAGAACTTGCTAAACATGCTGCATCACGCGATAATGAAACAAATCATTCAGATACAGAGATATAGGGGGTATTTTATTTGGATAACGAAAAAGCAACTGATGTAAACAAGGAACTTGATGACTTATTAGCCAATCCCTTTGCGGATCCTTTCGCTAATGCAACTACGACGCAACCTGACAAAGGTGAGCTAGCTGATACTGTTCAGAACAATCAACTGATTTCCCGTCTTCCTGAAGAACGACAAGTCCAAGCACGTGCCTTGGCTTCTCAGATTGATGAGAAGAATATGTCTGCCATTATCAGCTATGGTGCAGCGGCACAAAAGCAATTAGGCGACTTTTCAAACTCGATGCTCGATCACGTTCAAAATCAAGATACAGGCGAACTTGGCGATTCATTGAATGAATTAATGTTTAAGTTAAACGAAACCAGCCCTTCCGACTTACGCGCTGAAGATAATAACATTTTTAGAAAGATGTTTGGAAAAGTAAAACAAAGCGTTTATGAAATGACGGCGAAGTACCAACAGATTGGTGCACAGATTGATAAAATTGCCCTTAAACTGGATCGTGAAAAAAATGGTTTGTTGAACGACAACATCATGTTGGAACAACTTTATAAAAAGAATGAAGATTACTTCAATGCTTTGAATATTTATATTGCTGCTGGTGAAGTAAAGTTGGATGAACTCAAAATGACTATCATTCCAGAAGCAATCACTGTTGCAGAAAAAACACAGAGTCAAATGGATGTACAGACGGTTAACGACTTGAACCAATTTATGGACCGTTTGGAAAAGAGAACCCATGATTTGCGGTTAACACGCCAAATGACCATTCAACAAGCACCGCAAATTCGTTTGATTCAAAATACCAACCAAGCTTTAGCTGAGAAGATTCAAGCATCCATTCATACTGCCATTCCATTATGGAAAAACCAAGTGGCGATTGCCATGACCCTTCTGCGTCAAAAAGATGCGGTTACGGCACAACGTCAAGTTTCCCAAACTACGAACGATTTGATGCTGAAAAATTCTGAGATGTTAAAGATCTCAGCAATTGAAACGGCACGCGAGAATGAACGTGGTGTGATTGATATCGAAACATTAGAGAAAACACAACAAGATCTTGTAGAAACGTTACAAGAAACACTTAAGATTCAACAAGAAGGTCGTACGAAACGCCATGAAGCAGAACGTGAATTATCTGCGATGGAAGGCGAACTGCGTACGCAATTACTGGAACTACAAAAGGAAGAATCAAAGCTCTACAACTAACTTTTAACCCCTGTTTCCTTATGGACAGGGGTTATCGTTTTGTTTTTGGAAAACTTTCCTTTATACTATGAACATAGCAGGAAACAAGAGCTATATACATATTATTTTTTGAAGGAGGAATAAAGATGGGCTTAATTTGGTCTCTTATTGTTGGTGGTGTTCTAGGAGCAATCGCAGGTGCAATCATGGGGAAAGATGTCCCAGGTGGTATTATCGGTAACATTATCGCCGGATTCTTAGGCTCCTGGTTAGGTACTTCTCTAATTGGTGAGTGGGGTCCTAATATTGGTGGATTCTACATTGTTCCAGCTTTGATTGGTGCAGTTGTTTTAATCTTCATCGTGTCCCTCGTATTACGTAACACACGTTCACGCTAAGTAATCATTTAAGAGTGCTTCACACTCATATAACAAAGGTCGGGAGAAATCCCGGCCTATTATTTTTATAGACAGAAAAACAGGCTTGGACATTTGTCCGAGCCTGTTTGAGTAGTTGGATTAAAGCCGACTAACGATTACAGTTTTGTAACGTTAGCTGCTTGAGGTCCACGGTTTCCTTCAACGATGTCGAATTCAACTTCTTGACCTTCTTCTAGAGTCTTGAATCCGTCTCCTTGGATTGCTGAAAAGTGTACGAATACGTCTTCTCCACCATCGATTTCGATAAATCCAAAACCTTTTTCACTGTTAAACCATTTTACTTTACCTTGTTCCATCTTGCAGTACCTCCAAAAAATATATTCTGGTAATCCGTTCTTATAAATTAAAAATTATACTTACTTAATGTCTATAATTAAAAAGATAACTTAACTTTATAATTGCAAATTACTTAGTTAAGTATAATAAAGTTTACATATAAATGCAAGTCCTATTTTACAAACGCTTTCAGAAGTGTTGCTTATGCTTTTTACTTAATATCTTTTTTATAGTAATCTGGCTTCTCGGATAATGGCTTCAATCGTTTGTTCAACGAATTCAGGCTTAGTAGCAAGGTTTATCCGGATATACCCATGATAACTCGTTCCGAACCATTCGCCGTAATCAATCGCCACGCCGCATTTTTCTTGCATAAATTCCGTCGTGTTCATCCCCTTCAAAACAGGGTTTAAATCCACGAACATTAAATAGGTGCCTTGCAAGGGTGCGACCTTAATCTCCGGAAGTGCTTTTTTTAAAGCCATTACAGCATCGTTATAGTTGTCTAAAATGACGCCCTTTAGAGCCTCCAACCACTCTTGCCCACCCCGGTAAGCTGCCTCAGTCGCAATCACACCCATCACGTTCGCTTCACTTCTAATAGCCGTGCGGGCATAGTCATCATACTGTTTTCGTAAGACTTCATCCGTAATGATAATATGTGCGTGCGTCAATGCAGCTAGGTTAAACGATTTAGAAGCCGAATTTGCAGTTATAATCCGATTACGGAAGCGCCCATCCGCAACAGTCGCACTCGGAATATGCTTCGAATCGCCAAAGGTAAAGTCTTGATGAATCTCATCCGAAATAACTAAAACATCATGCCTTTCACAAATTTCAAATAGACGTAGTTGCTCTTCTTCTGTCCACACCCGTCCTGCTGGATTATGCGGGGAGCAATGAATATACATTTTCACTTGTTCCGCAATGATTTTCTTTTCAAAAGCTTTAAAATCAATTGAGAAATGGCAATCGTTATTTTCTAGATCCAACGTAATCAGCTGACGATTCGTATCTCTCACGGCATCGTGGAAAGGATAATAAACCGGTGTTAAAATTATTACCGCATCATTTTCTACAGTAAACGCATGCAATAGATGGTATAGTGCCTGAACAATTCCCGGAGTATAACGAATCCACGCTTTCTTTAATGGAAAATTAAAGTGGTTCGTCATCCATTCGTTAACTGTATCGAAATAGTCGCTGCCGGTGAAGCTGTAACCATATACGCCATGTGCAATTTTTTCTGCCAATGCAGCTGTAATCGCGTCCGCAACCTTGAAGTCCATATCTGCCACCCACATCGGTAAGAGATTATTGCCCTTAAATTTGCTATCTACCAGATCCCATTTTACTGAGCGGGTATTTTTGCGATCGGTATAGTAGTTATTTAAAAATGTCTGCTTATCCATGACTGCCTCCTCTAATAATCTTAAACTCATTCATAGGCTTAACTCTAACCAAAGCTGAACCGTTTCGCAAGAGAAACACAAAATTTTGGGACTCATGGAATTGGGCAACTCAAATCTTGAAAGCCGTTTGAGTGGGCGTTATCATCGCGCTCATTAATTATCTTTGATAGTCTGCACAACTTCTTAAATTTAGGCAATCTTGTGCAGACTATTGCCCAATGTCTGCACAACTTCTTAAATTTGAGCAAACTTTGGAATTATGTCAAGAAAATGGACACTGAAAAAGAGAATACGGTCAAAAAATAAATGAATAAATCAAAGAGCGCAGGCAAGATGCGAAAGACATTCATAAAGAATTTTTTTAGGATAAGAAGCGCTCTTTTCGACGACTTGATACCGATATTCAAAGTTATCCGGTGAAAGGTACTCATTGTTTGAGTGGCGACGAACTGAGTTATAGAAAGAAGAAATGAACCAGTTTATTTTATGAGTGGCTTCTTCTTTTGTTCTGAAAGAATGCCGGTACACCCATTCTTTCTTGAGAGTCGCAAAGAAAGATTCCATACAAGCATTGTCATAGGGGTTGCCGCACCTACTCATACTACTTTTTGCCTTGATACTTTCTAACTTGTCGCGGTATTTATTCGAAGCGTATTGGCTTCCACGGTCCGAATGATGGATTAAATTGCTACCAGGATTGCGGAATAAGATGGCCATTTCAAGAGCTGCCAGTGGGCCTTCGGTCCGCATGTGATCAGTCACTTCCCAGCCTATGATTTTACGCGAATAAAGGTCCATGACACTGGACAGATATACCCACCCCTCACTCGTCCAGATATAGGTCAAATCGGATACCCACACCTGGTTTGGTTTTTTAACTTTAAAATTTTGGCGCAGAAGATTACGAGATACAGGATAGGCATGATCCGAATCTGTTGTGATGACAAAGTTTTTCTGCTTGCACGCGTATAATCCCAATTCCGCCATGAGACGGCCCACGGTTTTCTCCGATACGTTATAACCGGCTTCTTCCATATCTTTCTTAATGCGAGGAGCGCCATAGGTGCCGAAACTTTGGTGGAAAGAGTGTGTAATATCTATCTTCAGGTTCTCGCGAGACTGTTGCGTTTCGGTCAGTCCGCGCTCTTTCGTGGTAAGCCAATTGTAATATCCGCTCTTCGATACCCCCAAAGCTTCGCACATCCCCACAATTGAGAATTCACCTCGGTGGGCAGCCATAAACTGGAATTTTAATCCGGACTTTGCGTGAAGACATGCATCGCTTTTTTTAGGATGGCATTCTGTTCTTCTAGTTTGGCAATTTGCTTATCTCGTTCCCGTATTTCTTTTTCAAAGTCGCTCACAGTTTTAAATCCCGCCTTTGGCGATGGATTCTGAGGCTGAGGCTTAAAAACGGATTGGTTTTTCTTATACATACCAACCCATTTCTGAAGTGTGGAGTGAGAGATGTTCAATTCTCGGGCAAGTTCGGTGACTTTTCGCTTGTCTTCAACGACTAGACGACAAAGATAATCTTTATATTCTGGATCGAGATATTTACCAACCATCATGAACACATCCTTTTTTTGATTAACCCTATTATAATAAAAAAATGGCGGAGTTGCTGTGTCCACTATTTAGACTACCTCAAACTTGTGCAGACTTTGGTTACTTAAACTAAAAAAGCATCCACCATCCCTTGTTAAAGGAATAGCGGATGCTTTTAAAATTTCTTATTCTGCTTCTGTTTCTGGAACCAATGCTTCTGGGAATTCTGTACGGACGATGTCTGCACAGCGCTCACATAGTGTAGGCGCATCTTCGATTGTTCCCACTTCGGGTTTGATTGCACGACAACGTTGGCATGTTTCGCCTTCTGCATGTGCAACTTCAACACGAATTGCTTCAGCTTGATCTGCTTGAACAACATCCAATTGCGATACAATTAAGAGTTGTGCGAGATCAGAATCTTTACTGATTTCTGTTAGTAATTCAAATGTTTCTGCATTGGCATGTAGTGTCAAATGCGCTTCAAATGATTTACCAATTGTTTTTTCGTTACGTGCTTCTTCAAGTGATTTCAAGATGTCATCACGGACATCCATGAATTTCTCCCAAACAGCTAATACTTCAGCTTTATCAGAAACAGTAACTGCTTCTGGGAAGTCTGCTAATTGTGCGTACTCCTCTTCCTCTTTCAAATACTCCCAAATTTCTTCAGTTGTATGTGGAACGATTGGTGTCAAGAGACGCGTAATGCTCGCAAGCGCATCGTAGAATACTGTTTGCATTGAACGACGTACTTTGTCATTTTCACTTTCGATATAAACAACGTCTTTAGCGAAGTTCAAATAGAAAGCAGAAAGTTCCAATGTACAGAAGTTCATGATTGTTTGATAGATTGCAGAGAATTTATACTCTTTATAAGCAGCCAAACAAGTTTCAATTACTTCGTTCAAGCGGATAACAATATACTTATCGACAGAGCGCAATTCTTCATAAGCAACGCGGTGCTCTGAAGGATTGAAGTCTTCTGTATTTGCGACCAAGAAACGCATGGTGTTACGGATTTTACGGTATGTTTCAGATACTTGTTTCAAGATATCATCACTGATACGAACATCTGATTCGTAGTCAACAGAAGATACCCATAGACGGATAATGTCAGCACCCATGTTCTTAATTACTTTCTCAGGAAGAACAGTATTACCGATTGATTTACTCATTTTGCGGCCTTCGCCGTCCAAGACGAACCCTTGGGAAAGGACATTCTTATATGGCGCAACTTCGTTGATAGCCACACTTGTTGTCAAACTTGAGTTGAACCAACCACGGTATTGGTCGGATCCTTCCAAGTACATATCTGCTGGGAAAGTTAAATCATCGCGCTTACGCAAGACTGCTTCATGTGAAGAACCAGAGTCAAACCAAACGTCCATGATATCTGTTTCTTTTGTAAATAAACCGTTCGGGCTACCTTCATGCGTAAAGCCTTCTGGTAGTAAATCCTTCGCTTCACGTTCAAACCAAACATTTGAACCATTTTCGCCGATTAATTTCGCTACATGATCAATTGTTTCTGGTGTGATAATTGGTTCGTTATTTTCTGCGTAGAAAATTGGCAGCGGAACACCCCATACACGTTGACGGGAAATAACCCAGTCACCACGGTCGCGGATCATGTTGTGAATACGTACTTTACCGGATGGGTGAATCCAATTCACATTCTCGATTTCGTCCAAGATATCTTGACGGAATTTATCGATTGATGCAAACCATTGTGGTGTTGCCCGGAAGATAACCGGTTTTTTCGTACGCCAGTCATGCGGGTAGCTGTGCGTGAAGAAGTCTAATTTCAATAAGTGCCCTTTTTCTTCCAACAATTCTGTAATCAATTTGTTTGCTTTATCGTAGAAGATACCTTCAAAACCAGGTGCTTCATTTGTGAAGCATCCACGGTCGTCAACTGGAGAAAGAACGTCTAAACCGTATTTACGACCAATAATGTAGTCGTCATCCCCGTGTCCTGGAGCCGTATGCACAAGTCCTGTACCAGCTTCCAATGTTACGTGATCTCCGGTCATTACGAGTGATTCGCGGTCGTAGAACGGATGTTGTGCTGTCATGCGGTCTAATTCGTAGCCGCCCAACTCTTTCAATACTGAAACAGACTCCCAACCAATTTCATTGGTTACTGTTTCAAGCAATCCTTCAGCCACAACGAATTTTTTACCGTCTGCTTCAACTTGCACATATTTGAAATCAGGATGGACAGAAATACCCAAGTTAGCAGGCAATGTCCATGGTGTTGTTGTCCAGATTACAAATGATGTATCTGACTCCAACAAACCTTTACCATCTTTAACTGGGAAAGAAACATAAATAGATGCAGATTTCACATCTTTATATTCAATTTCTGCTTCAGCTAATGATGATTCACTCGATGGTGACCAGTAAATAGGTTTCAAACCTTTGTAAATATAGCCTTTTTCAGCCATTTTACCGAATACACGGATTTCTGCTTCTTCGTATTCCGGAGTCATCGTTACATAAGGCTCATCCCAATCGCCGGCGATTCCCAAGCGTTTGAATACGATACGTTGGCCGTCAATTTGTTGCCATGCGTAATCTTCACACATCTTACGGAACTCAGCTAAACTCATTTCTTTACGGTTTACACCTGAGTTAGTCAAAGCTTGTTCGATTGGCAAACCATGCGTATCCCAACCGGGTACGTACGGCGCTCTGAAGCCTGCCATTGATTTTGAACGTACGATAATGTCTTTACTGATTTTGTTCAAGGCATGTCCCATGTGGACTGCACCGTTTGCATATGGCGGGCCATCGTGTAAGACAAACGTTGGTTTGCCAGCATTCTTCTCTTGACGTTTCTCATAAACGCGGTTTTCTTCCCACTCTTTTTCGCGTTCTAGTTCACGGACTGGCAAGTTTGCTTTCATAGGAAAAGCAGTTTTTCCTAAAAGCAGGGTTTCTTTCATTTTCATGAATTGTATTCCTCCATTAATTTATTTTTTTCGGGAAAATAAAAAGACTCCTCCCTGGTATAGGGACGAAGTCTTCGTGGTACCACCCAATTTTAAAGCATTAAATAAGCTTTCTCTCGGAAACGGTTAACGCTGTTTAAGCGACTTTGCTTACTACATTGTTCAGCAAAATATTTCATGGATGATCCTTTATTTACAGAGACTGTTGACCTTGCACCGTTCGTCAACTCGCTATAAGTATATAAATTCCGGTTGTTCCAATCATTAATTACTCATGTATTCTACTTTGTTTCTGTAGAAATATCAATAGCTTCTACTTGTCCTTCATCTTCGTCTTCGGTAACTTCTGTATCAAAATTGGATGCTTTCGCCAAATCATCAACTTTATGAGTGCGATTCATCAATACTTCATCCAATGTCGGTGTATGAATATCTTTTTCAGGTGTTGTGTTCAACAAGA